>NZ_QHLL01000006.1 GCF_006864535.1 Campylobacter sp. MIT 12-8780 | reverse complement strand
TTCTAAGACTTCGTTTCAAGTTTTTAGGCTTGAAAATTGAAAAGGAAATGAAATTATATACAAATAAGCTTAAAGTTTCATTAAATTTTGGTGGTTGGGAGGAGAGAGTTTGAAAAAATATTAAAAAATAAGGAAAACTAGGGGTTTGGTTGGATTGAGAATATTAACTTTATTTTTTGAAAGGGAGAGTGGTTTTATCGATGAGTTGATTTTAAGTGGATTTATTTTCGTTTTAAAGCAAATGAAAAGCTAAAAATTGAGCAGAATCGATAAAGAAAAATTTGAAAAATCAAAAACAAATGCGATCTTGAAAATAAAAATTTCAAGGAGAAAAAATGCTGAGTTGCAAAAAGATAAAGAGCTTGAAAGCAAAGGAAAAAAGGTATTTTGTCGCCGATCGTGATAATTTACTTTTGTGTGTATATCCAAGTGGAACAAAAACATTTTTTTATAATTTTAAATGTCCAAATAACAAATGCTTTAAAAGAATTTCACTTGGCAAATATCCACAAACAAGCCTCAAAGCCGCACGATACAAACGCTACACCTACAAAACAGCACTGCAACAAAATGCTAAAAAGAGTCAAAAAATCAGCTTTAAAAGCGTCGCGCTTGAAAAAATGTCTATCAAAAAAGATCAAATTGCGCCCAAAACACACGCTAGGCTTTTAAGTTTGCTTGAACGTTTTGCTTTTACAATCTTTGCAGACAAGGATATATCAAGCATTGAGATTGATGATATTTTGGTAAGTTTTGAACTGCTTAGAAAAAAAGGTTTGGGTGAAAGTGCAAATAAATTTTTTAGCATAATAAATGAAATTTTTCGCTTTGCTGAGCTTAAAAAACTCATCACAACCAACCCTTTAAATTCGCTTTTAAAAAAAGAACTTATCATCAAAAAACCCACAAAGCACCACCCAAGCTTTTATGATGAAAAAAATCTAAGCATTTTACTTCAAAAAATAGCCTCGTATCAAGGAAAATTAAGTCTTAAAATAGCCCTCATCATGGCTTTGCTTACCGCTCAAAGAAGCTTTAATATCAGGACTTGTTTATGGAGCGAGCTTGATCTAAAACGTCAAATTTGGATTATCCCGCAGCATAAAATGAAAGCCAAACGCATACTCATCTTGCCTTTAAGCGCACAAATTACAGAGCTTTTAACACTTTATAAAAGCACACAAATTCCTAAACGCGAAGCCGTTTTTCACAGCACAAAAACAAAAGATCAATTCATTGGCGAAAGTAGTATGAGAATGGTGCTAAGGGCGCTTGATTACTCAAATGATGAACTTAGCGTGCATGGCTTAAGAAGCACATTTAGCACGATCTGCCACGAAAAACGACAAATTCATAAGATAAATAGTGATATAATCGAACTTTGCCTCGCTCATAAAGAAAAAAATCAAGTCAAAGCAAGCTATAACCACGCCCTTTTCCAAAAAGAAAAGCAAGAACTTATGCAGTGGTGGGGCGATTATATAACTCAACTTGTGGATTGGGACTTGTTTTGCAAGAACTTATTTGCAAGACTTTAAAGCAAAAAAGCAAATTTAGCCTTATCTTTGTCATTGCAAGGCATAAGACGATGAAAAAAGCATTTGATGAAAATTAAAAAGCAAAGCTTTACCCTACATCGCAGTAAAGGAATGCTCTTTTCAGCTCGCATTCCTCTCATAAAATTGATAAATTTCAGCTTCACTAAAGACAAAATACCTCTCTTACTCCCACTCTATAGTCGCAGGTGGTTTTGAGCTTATATCATAGACTACGCGGTTTATACCCTCTACCTCGTTGATGATACGACGACTTATATTTTCTAGCAACTCATAAGGTAAATGTGCAAAAGTAGCTGTCATGCCATCGCTTGCATTTACTACCCTTACACACACTGCATTATCATAGGTGCGGTTATCGCCCATTACGCCCACACTTTTTACATTTAAAAGCACGCAAAAAGCTTGCCAGGTTTTATCATACCAGCCACTTGCTCTAAGCTCATCTTGCAAGATCACATCAGCCTTTCTTAAAAGCTCTAAGCTTGGTTCATTTACCTCGCCCATAATGCGTATAGCAAGCCCTGGTCCAGGAAAAGGATGACGATAGACTATATCCTTGCTTAGTCCTAGCTCAAGCCCTAAGGCACGCACTTCATCTTTAAAGATTTCTTTTAAAGGCTCGATGAGTTTTAAATTCATCTTTTCAGGTAAGCCGCCTACATTGTGGTGTGATTTTATGGTTTTTGACGCTCCTATGACAGAACTTTCTATGATGTCAGTATAAAGTGTGCCTTGAGCGAGGTATTTTACATCTTTGTGCTTTAAAGCTTCTGCCTCAAAGACTTCTATGAAGGTGTTGCCTATGATCTTTCTTTTAGCTTCTGGATCAAGCACGCCTTTTAAACGTTCTAAAAAAAGCTTACTTGCATCTATGCTGATAAGATCAATTCCTAGCCTTTTAAACATAGCCTCAACTTGTTCTTTTTCCCCACTTCTTAAAAGTCCATTATCCACAAAAACAACGATGAGCTGATCCTTAATCGCACTTGCAAGCAAAGCAGCCACCACAGAACTATCCACGCCCCCACTTACTGCACAAAGCACCTTATCGTTTTTAACTTCTTCTTTGATCTTTTGAGTTTGAGTTTTTGCAAAGCTTCCCATATTCCATATGCTTTCACACTCACAAGCGTATTTTGCAAAATTTTTAAGTATGCTTTTACCAAATTCGCTGTGTTGCACTTCAGGGTGAAACTGCAAGGCGTAAAATCTTCTTTTTTCATCGCCAAAAACGCAAAATGGGCTATTTTCACTCGTAGCAAGCACTTCAAAGCCAGCAGGGAGGTTTTCTACCTTATCAGAATGACTCATCCAAACGATTTGTTTTTTAGGTAAATTTTTAAATAAAGCATTATCCTTGATGATGTCAATATGAGCCTTTCCATACTCTTTATGCCCAGCAGGAGCAACGCTTGAGTTAAAATGATGTGCCATAAGTTGCATACCATAACAAATTCCAAGCACAGGTAAGCCAAGCTCAAACACGCCCTTATCGCAAAAATACGCATCATTTGCATACACGCTTGCTGGTCCTCCGCTTAAAATAATGCCCTTTGGCTCTTTTGCTTTTATATCTTCTAAACTCACATTAAAGGGCAAAATTTCAGCATACACGCCTTGTTCTCTTAGTCTTCTTGCGATGAGTTGGGTGTATTGTGAGCCAAAATCAAGCACCAAAATGTCTGCTTTTTTCATCATTTCTCCTTTGTATGTTCAAGCTTAAAAACAAGCTCATTTTTTTCTAAAGTGTTTTTACCTATCTCTTGCATGCCAAGCTTTTTTGCAAGTTTAATCGAGGCAGTATTATTAGCACTAATTAAAGCATAAATTTGCTTAAGATTAAGTATATTAAAAGCATATTCACAACATACTTTTGTGCTTTCAAAGGCATAATTTTGTCCCCAAAACTGCGTGCTAAAGACATAACCAAGCTCGACTATGCGTTCTTTAAAGGCATTTTCTAAGCGGATAAACTCATAATTTAAACCCACACAGCCCATTAAAACTTGACTTTTTTTGTTAAAAACTCCAAATTTACAAAAGCCATCAAGCTTAAAACACTGCATTTGAAACAAAAGCCATTCTTTGCTTTCAGCCTCGCTAAAGCCATGTCCCCAGCTATACATTACCCTTTCATCGCTTAAAATTTCATGCAAAGCCTTAAAATCATCTTCTACCAAAACCCTTGCGTAAGTGCGTTTGCTTTCAAAGACTATACTTGCTTTATCAGTATTGAAATGTATTTTTTCGCCCATAAGCTTACCAGCGATTGAGGTTTTTATAAGGTTTTATCTCTTTTACTGAACCATTTTCATCAAGCACGCTATAGCTTGGATCGCCTTTGTATCCACAAGCTACAAAAAAGATTAAGCAAAAAAATGCTATAATGAACTTATGAAAAAACTCAAGCCAGCTAGCTCTATCATCGCTTCTCTTTGTCAAGAACGACATTTTGCCCCTTTGAAAAGGAATTTTTATTGTAAAGATTTTTTAAGTCTTTTAAGCCCAATGCACCAGAATTTAATCTCAAAAATTTTCATCAAAAAACAGCTTCTTATCATACTCACAAAAAGCAATGTTGGCTATCAAGAATTAAACCATGATAATACCAAAAAAAGCATTAAAAAACTCATAAAAATTTATGCAAATACAAATTCTTTAAGTGATTTTGATCAGATAAATGAGCTAAAAATCCTTACAGATAGGAATTTCAAGCTTCCCACAAAAAGCGCTAAAAAAAAGAAATTTTTTCTTGAGCTTTCAAAGGGAGAGTTTAAAAACACCTGCAAAAACGAACTTTTATATCGAGGTTTTGAGGACTTAAGAGCAGTGATAAAAGGCACAAAAGTATGCTAGAAGCTGAGCTTAAAAATCTTGAGGAAAAAAGCGGAGTATATCAGTTTTTCTCAAGTGAAGGCAAACTTTTATATGTAGGTAAGGCTAAAAATCTCAAAAACCGCGTCAGAAGTTATTTTACTTTCACCCCACAGCTTGCGCCAAATCCTAAAAATTCCCTACGCATTCAAAAAATGATTAGCGAAGCTACTCATCTTGAGTATATCACTACTAGTTCAGAAGCTGACGCGCTCATACTTGAAAACTCCTTTATCAAACAGCTACGTCCCAAATACAATATCTTATTAAGAGATGATAAAACTTATCCTTATATCTATATAGATTTAAACGAAAGCTTTGCTATGCCAAAGATCACAAGAAAGATTATTAAAAAGCCAAAGATTAAGTATTTTGGACCCTTTTTCAAAGGCGCAAGAGAGCTTTTAAATGCCTTGTATCTTAGCTTTAAACTCAAACAAAAAAGTTCGTGTAAAAAGGCGTGTATTTTTTATCAAATTTCGCGTTGTCTTGCACCTTGTGAGGGCAAGATCACCCAAGCAGAATACGAAAAAATCCTCAAATCAGCCATAAACGCCCTTTTAAATCCGCACATACTCATTAAAAACCTAGAGCAAAAAATGCTTCTTTACGCACAAAATGAAAACTACGAAGAAGCTGCTAAACTAAGAGATAGCATACAAACTATAAAAGATTTAGAAGTTAAAATCGAACTTGATATAGCTAGACTTGAGGACTTTGATATCTTTGCTTTAGCCTTTGAAGGCTCTTTGCTCGCAACCCAACGTTTTGTCGTGCAAAATGGCAAGATCATCGCTTCAAAAAATAAAATCATCGCCCTAAAAAGCGATGAGTTACCAGATATAAACGAAATTTATAAGCAATTTATACTTGAAAACTTTAGCCCAGATACACCTTTAAGCTCATCAAGCATTTATGTGGCTGATGAGTTTGAGGATATGGCTTTGCTTGAGGATTTGCTAAGCTTAAGATTTAATAAAAAAATTCATATCAAACACCCAAAAATAGGCGAAAAAAAGCGAATTTGTGATCTAGGGGTTAAAAATGCTTTGATTAATCTTAAAAATTCTCAAAAGCAAAACGAGTTTAGCTTGCAAAAAGAGTTAAAAGACTTTTTTGACTTAGAGCATTTACCACAAAATATAGAAGTGTTTGATAACTCTCACATGCAAGGCAGTGCAAGTGTTGGGGCGATGATCGCTTTTTGTCAAAATGGCTTTGAAAAAAACCACTACCGCCATTTTCATCTTAAATACAGCAATGATTATGAGCAAATGCGTGAAGTGCTTACGAGAAGGGCTTTAGACTTTGATAAACTTAGCCCACCTGATCTTTGGCTTATCGATGGGGGCAAGGCTTTGCTTGATTTAGCCCTTGAAATTTTACAAAGTAGTGGAGCAAATGTTGATGTCTTAACTATCTCAAAAGAAAAAATTGACGCAAAAGCTTACAGAGCAAAGGGCAGTGCAAGGGATAAAATTTATAGCAAAAAGCAGGTTTTTAACCTAAGCACTGAGGATAAAAAACTTCAGTTTTTACAAAAACTTCGCGATGAAGCCCACCGCTTTGCGATTTCTTTTCATCAAAACACGAAGAGAAAAAGGGACTTGCAAAGCTCAAAGCTTGAAAATTTAGGCTTAAGTAAGGCTGAAATTCAAAAAGCCTTAAATCATTTTGGGGATTTTGAAAGCATACACAAGGCAAGCTTTGAAGAGCTTGAAGAGTTCTGTGGCTTGAAAATAGCTCAAAAGCTTAAACCAAATTTGTAAAACAAATCAAACCCAATACAACCAACCTTTAAGCATAAATTTATCACAATGGTATCGTTTAAGTGCTTAACTTCTTTTCGGTGTGGAAAGGAGGCAGGTAATGAATAGGATTTTAAATGTTCTTATTTTGATCCTGTTGCTAGCCAAAGAGCTTTTGTGGCTCATTAACTAGCTTAACTTAATTCTTCACCAATCATTTTAGCTCAACCCCGCTTAAGCATAACTTAAACACAGCTGTAAAGCTTTTAAAAATCACACTGCAAAGAAGCTTTGTGCGGGGGCGGTGTTTGCTGATTATAAAAAGACTGCGAAAAGCAAAAAAAGATGATTGATACAATTTCAAAAGAAAAAACCACAAAGAAACTCAAGTTTGAATAAAAATTTAAAACAAGAAAGAGTTTAAACTCCTCGCAAGGTTGCGAGGAGAGTTTTAAGAAAAACTATTGGAGTAATCTTAAAACATTTTGTTGTGCTGCATTGGCTTGAGCTAGAGCATAACTACCACTTTGAGCAAGTATGTTTGCTTTAGAGTAGTTTGCTGATTCACTTGCAAAATCCACATCTCTTATGGTTGATTCAGCAGATTTTAAATTCACTTGTGTTGTAGTGATATTGTTGATCGTTTTTTCGATTTGTTGTTGCACTGAACCTATATCTGCTCTAATGGTGTCAAGGTTTGCGATAGCAGTTTCTGCTATATCCATAACAGCCATTGCACCTTTTAGGGTGGTTACGCCTGCGGTTTGATCAGCGACATTAAACACAGAAGTTTTAACAGTCGCTGTTTGTGAAAGTCCTGAACCAGTAGAGAAACCTGAACCAGCAGAGGTGTTATATGCGTTTGAGTATGCTGAGATAAAGACAGCCCCTTCAGCTAAGATAGTAGAAAAGTTTTGGTTACTACCTATAGAAAAGCCTGAACCAGCAGAGAAACCACTACCAGCTGCTGACATGAAAGCAGCGAGTGCTTGAGTGATCACTTTCTTACCTTTGCCATCAGCATAAAATCCCATAGCATCAGCAGTTTCAGAATCTATAGTGCCTTTACTATCCCTTAAAGAAACAGAAGTTTGAGAGACAAATCCAGCATCAAAGCCAAAGCCTGTTCCTGAGATAGCGATGTCTTGTCCATTGTTTTTCACAAGACTAAGACGACCATAGTTGCTATACATAGTACCACCTACGACGCCAGAACCCTTACCTATACTACCAGCTGTAATAACAATACCTCTACCATCATTTGACTTCATTACAAGTTTACCAAATTCATCAAGGCTTGCTTCAACACCTGTAGTATCTTTTACAGCATTGATCGCAGCAACCAAAGAGCCGTTTTTATCGCCATCTTCGTATCTCACAGCACCTATGACTGTGCCATTGATTGCAAAATCAGCACTTGTAGTATCGCCTTGAATCGCATAAAGCCCTGTAGTAGTTACATTGTAGCTTGCACGAACACCTGTTCTATCAGAAACTCTGTTAATCTCTTCAGCTAAAGCTCCAACGCCTGTTCCAACGCTGTATGAAATTTGCACTTCAGCAAAGTCAAAATCATCTATACCATTGTAATTAAGTATAGTAAGATTGGCTGCACCTGCAGCAGTGATTTGAGCTCCTGTCTCAAAACGAGTTACCCCAATCTTACTTGATTGAGTTGAACCTATAGTTGCTTTGATAGTTTGATTTGACTGCGCGCCGATTTGGAATTCTTGATTAGTAAAACCACCAGAAAGCAATTGCTTACCATTGAAAGAAGTGGTGTTAGCGATATTGTCTAATTCTTCCATAAGGCGGTTGATGTCTGCTTGAAGCATATTTCTTGTTTTAGTGCTTTGTCCATCTTGAGCCGCTTGAGTAGCTTTAGTTTTAATCGCATCAAGAATTTTTGTTTGTTCGTCCATCGCTTTATCAGCAGTTTGCAAAAGTGAATTTGCATCGTTACCATTGTTGATAGCTTGTCCCAAAGTAGAAGCTTGAGTGCGAAGTTGATCAGCAATTGCCAAACCAGACGCATCATCTTTTGCGGAGTTTATTCTAAGACCAGTAGAAAGTCTTTCCAAAGAAGTACTTAAACTTCTTGAGTTAGCTGTAACACTTGCGGTTGCGTTAAGTGCTGACACATTGGTGTTAATACGAAATGACATTTTAAATCCTTTTAAAGTGAAATCAACGAATTCCTTTCGTTGTTACAAGCTATATCGTTAGCTTTGAAAAAAAGTTTATACTTTGTTGATAAAAAATTTGTATTTTTTGTGAGGTGGATTGTTTTGCTTTGCTTGTAATGATAAATTTAAGGTTTGTCCCGAAGCCTGCCCCTCTTCGGTAGGTGTTTTTTGCTTAAGCTAAGGTTAAGGCAGGTTTGCTATAATCTTAATTGGTTTTTTTAGAGGTGGTTTAGGAGCCATAAAAGCTCCTTCGCCACAAGTAAAGTCAGTATCAAGATATTTAAAATTTTCAACTTCATCTACTTTGTCCCCTTTTCCCCAACCGAAAAGAGTAACCATTTACACTTAAGTTAGTTTGATTATACTTTATTTTTGCTTATGGGGTATTTAAAAGAGATTTTATCTTTTGGCTCAAATTTTTTGTATCCAAAATGAAAGCGAGATATTGACTTTTGAATTGACTTTTTCTTTTATGGCAAATGGTGATTTGAGGGGAAATTTAGAGCTGGGCTTTTAGCTGTTTGAAAGAAATTTTATTGACTTTTGTATTGACTTTTTGAAAACTTTGTCCTTAAATTTGGGCTTTAAGGCTATAAAACGACGCTTAGAATAAACTCCGCAAAAGACGATGCGTCTGGTTTGGCAATTGCTGATCAACTTCGCACTCAAGCTTCTACTTTGGGACAAGCTATCAACAATGGTAACGATGCAAATTCACTTTTGCAAACTGCTGATAAAGCGATGGACGAACAAACAAAAATTCTTGATGCGATTAAAACTAAAGCTACTCAAGCGGCTCAAGATGGACAAAGCACTAAAACAAGAAATATGCTTCAAGCAGACATCAACCGCCTTATGGAAGAACTAGACAATATCGCCAACACCACTTCTTTCAATGGTAAGCAATTGCTTTCTGGTGGTTTTACTAATCAAGAATTTCAAATTGGTTCTCAATCAAACCAAACCATCAAAGCAAGTATAGGTTCAACTCAAAGTTCAAAAATCGGTGTAACTCGTTTTGAGACAGGAGCAAAGATAACCGCTGCTGGTAACGCTCAAATCACCATTAAAAACTATAATGGTATCTCAGACTTTAAATTCAACGAAGTTGCGATTTCTTATAGTATCAACACAGGTATTGGGGCCTTAGCTGAAGAGATCAACAAATCCACCGATAAAACAGGCATTCGTGCAAGCTTTAAGGTAACTACTACAGGAGCTTATGCTATAAAAGGTGGAAATACAAGCGATGATTTTGCGATCAATGGCGTAACTATAGGTAGGATTGATTACAAAGATGGCGATGAAAACGGCTCTTTAGTCCAAGCAATCAATGCTGTAAAAGATACAACAGGCGTTGATGCAAGCCTTGATGCAAATGGACGCATCGTGCTTGACTCTAAAGATGGTAGAGGCATATTCATTGAAGGTAATATGGGTGCTGGTTCTGGTGTGGGCACAGCCATGAATGTGAATTTTGGACGCCTTAGCCTTGTGAAAAACAATGGACAAGATATCGTTATCTCAGGAACTGCTTCGGCTATAGGTTTTGCTAATATCACTGATGTTTCTCAAGCTTCTGTTTCTTTAAGAGAAAGTAAAGGTATCATCGGTGTGTATGAAGCTGATGCTATGGGCTTTAATGGGGATAGATTTGGGAAATTATTTTTCTCTTCAGCTTCTGCTGCGGGAATTCAATTCAGTGTTGGTATGAATGTCACAACCATAACAGGTTTTTCTGCTGCAGGTGCTTTAGGCCAAGGTGGCTTTGTATATAGCCAATCTTTAACTGCCATGGTGCATTCAGTTACAGGACAACTTAACACCAGTATTGCTTATACTGCAGGTGCAAACCTTGTAGATCAAACCGCAGGCGTAACCACCCTAAAAGGTGCAATGGCTGTTATGGATATAGCAGAAACTGCTATCGCAAACCTTGACACCATTAGAGCAGATATAGGTTCAGTGCAACAACAAATCGAAAAAACGATCAACAATATCACTACAACACAAGTGAATTTAAAATCTGCTGAATCAACCATAAGAGATGTGGATTTTGCAAGTGAATCAGCAAACTACTCTAAAGCAAACATACTTGCTCAAAGTGGTAGTTATGCTCTAGCTCAAGCCAATGCAGCACAACAAAATGTTTTAAGATTACTTCAATAGTTTTTTTCTTAAAACTCTCCTCGCAACCTTGCGAGGAGTTTAAACTCTTTCTTGTTTTAAATTTTCATTCAAACTTGTAAAAACTTAAATAACTTGCTTTATAAATCTACTCATCTATAAGCTCAAGATGAACAATCCTTGCTTTGCCATTAAGCACTTTGAGGCTAACAAGGGTTTTTTGTGTGATGAGTTTTTTCTCTAAAATTTCAGCTTCTTTTTTAGGTAAAAAATACCGCTCTATGCCAAATTTTGAAGCATAAATATTCTCTGGAGTGTATTTAGAGATTGTGTATTTAGAAGTGATAAAAAGCTCGTTGTTTGTGGGTTTTTTATCGCTAAGTGTGAGTGTGAAAATACCATCTTGATTTTCATCTTTTAAAAGAGCATAAAAATGCTTTTTGTCAGAATTTGAAGGAAAGTCTTTTGTGATATTTTCATCTTTTTTAAACTCATACTCAAGCAAAACATAATTTCCAGTGAGTAAATCCCTTGGATCAACGCCCCTTGCAATCACCTTTACTTCAGTGCCAAAAAATACTACTGCATAAGCATTTATAAACATTGCGGCGATGAGAGCAAATTGTAAAATAAAAACAAAAATGATAAATTTACTTTTCATAAAATCCTGCCTTTATTTTGTTTGAGTTTTTTCAAGCCAAGAAAGGCAAAGATAACAAGAGCAAAAAGCAAGAAAATCGCACTTGCGCCTAGATAATCCCCTATCAAATCAACATAGCGGATAAATGCCAAAGCCAAAATGTCAAAAAGTCCAAGCCACAAATGCCCTTTTGTCAGCAAATACACACCTAAAACCAAGCTTGCAAAGGAAGCAATAAGCGTTACAAACGCACTTGGCATACAAAGCAAAATCAATACAACAAGAGCTAGAAAAGCTAAAAAATACCGCTTTAAAAGCAAATTTAAGATCAATAAAAAGCTAAGAAGCCAGCAAAATAAGTTTTCTTTAAAGATACGCACAATAGTATCAAAAGTATAAACAAAATCAAAATTTGCAAGATCAAAACCTTCCATACTTGAAGCCAAAAACACAAGTATAAGCATAAAAAAGGCGAGATTTTCATGACTTTTAAGGCTTAAAAATACCAAAGCAAAACAAGTAAGATAAGGAAAATAAATATAAAATGAGCCAAAATAAGCACTCAAACCATCTAATAAAACAGGCGAAAAATACACATACGCGCACAGGCTAAAAAAGTTGAAAAAAGCAAGAAATTTAGAATTTTTAAAAGCATTAACAACAAAACTTATCAGCACAAAAATGATAAAAAATGAAGAGAAAGCAAACTCATCAAAACCCAAGCAAAAATACACCAAAGCAAAAGCAAGACTTTGAATAAACACCAAAAAGCTTTTTAACGCCCAAGCTTGCAGTAAAGTAAGCAAAGCAACGCTTAAAAAAGCTAAAGGCGTGTTATCACCTAGATGATAAATTTGAGAAAGTAAGGCAAGATTAGCAAGCAAAACAAAGTTACTTAAGATCGCAAAAGCATTGATAAAAGCCTTAGTTTTACTGAGATACACGCCAAGTTGAGAACACAAAAGCAAGGCTAAAAGTAGGCTTGTTTTTATCAAATTTGAAAGCTCTTGCCAATTATACGCGACAAGCAAAAGCAAAGCTAGCGCCACAAAAACAAAGCCAAGCACCAAAAGCAAGGCTGTGTTTTTGTCTTTTTTATCCTCATAAGCACTTAGCAAAAGCTCGCTTTGAGCCTTGCTTAAAAGCCCTTTTGCTTGAAGTTTTTCAAACTCACTTTTTAAAAATGCAAATTTATTTAACGCAAAAATCATTGCAAGATCTTTTTCACACCAAAATACCCAAAAAGGCTCGCAAGCCCAAAGCTAAAGATCATCAAAGCGATCATAAAGCCTATGGTAATGCCAGCTATATTTGGATAGATGATAAAGATGAGCGAGATGATGATATTAAGCAATGCAAGCACAAGCAAGCCTACCCAGCCAAGTCCTCGTTTTTTAAGCTCAAAAACATAACTCAAGCTTAAAATTCCTCTAAACATACTCATAAATGCCACAATCATCACTATAGTTATACTTGTAAATTCTAAACCCAAGCCGATAAAGATAATGGCAAATAAAAAGCTCATCAAAGCATCAAAAAGTATGAAATTTGCCCCTGAAAAATCCTTAAACGAAAAATAATAAAAAAGCTTAGAAATTCCGCTTAAAATCAGCAAAAATGGCAAAAATACCACAAAACTTGCAAATACCTCAAGAGGCATAAACAACCCCGCAAAACCTACCAAAGCAATAATGCTTGAAAAAATAATCCAGCAAATACTCATAAAAACTTGCATTGCTTACCTTTCATTTTGACTTAAATTTTTTGTCTATTATAAAGAAAATCTTTGAAAAAAAGCTGAATTTGGTATTTTTAATACAAAGCGTTTTGTGATTTTGCTAAAAATCTTAAATTTTAAGTTTGTTTTGTGTGATTGCAAATAGCTTATATGTGGTGTCCCCTGTTGGGATCGAACCAACGACCACCTGATTAAGAGTCAGATGCTCTACCAGCTGAGCTAAGGAGACAAAGTGGCGCAGCGGACGGGGCTCGAACCCGCGACCTCCGCCGTGACAGGGCGGCATTCTAACCAGCTGAACTACCGCTGCGTACTAGATAACTGAAAACGGAATTTGGAGTGCGGAAGTTATGGTTTTTTTACCTTTATCCGCTTTCTGCATTCTGCTTTCCGTAATGGTGGTCGCTATAAGACTCGAACTTATGACATCCACCTTGTAAGGGTGGCGCTCTACCAACTGAGCTAAGCGACCAAAATATTTTGGCGACCCCTAGAGGATTTGAACCCCTGTTACCAAACAGAGAATTTGGTGTCCTGGACCGCTAGACGAAAGGGTCAAAGCCCTAAAAATGGTGTCCCGTGTTGGATTCGAACCAACGGCCCCCTCCTTAAAAGGGAGATGCTCTACCGGCTGAGCTAACGAGACAAAGTGGCGCAGCGGACGGGGCTCGAACCCGCGACCTCCGCCGTGACAGGGCGGCATTCTAACCAGCTGAACTACCGCTGCGTACTAGATAACTGAAAACGGAATTTAGAGTGCGGAAAATATGGTTTTTACCTTTATCCGCTTTCTACATTCTGCTTTCTGTAATGGTGGTGGTCGCTATAAGACTCGAACTTATGACATCCACCTTGTAAGGGTGGCGCTCTACCAACTGAGCTAAGCGACCAAAAATGGTGTCCCGTGTTGGATTCGAACCAACGGCCCCCTCCTTAAAAGGGAGATGCTCTACCGGCTGAGCTAACGAGACGAGATTAAAAATAAATTGTGATTATGCCAAAATTACCCTATTTTTGTCAAGGGGTAAAGCAAGATTATAAAAAAGAAAATCTTTTGCTTGGTGTTTTTATTTTATTTAAGCTTTTTATAAGGAAAATGAAGCTAACATTTCGCAATTTATCTTCAAAAGAAAGGACTTAGGACTCTATGCAAAATTTAGTATCATTTTTCATAATGTGCCAAATGTGCGTGATGCGTAGCTAAATAAGTCTTTGGTGGCAACGCTTCCTTAGGCTTAGGCGGATAAGGAAGCAAGAGAAGCCATAGTTTTCTTTCTTAAATTTAACTTCACTTTTTACACTTTCTTATCCTTTGTTTGAGTTTTTTGCCTTTTTTGGCATTTCATTTTTTCATCACAATAAAGGAAAAGCATATGAAAACTATAGATTTACCCAAAATCTCTTTACAAAACTTCAATACAAATGACGCTCAAGCCTTTGAAATACTTCGCAAGGTTTCAAGGGAGATTGGCACTTTTTATCTTGTTGATCATGGCATTGATCTAAAACTCATCAAAGAGCTTTTCAAGCTTTCAAAAGAATTTTTTGCCCTGCCAAAAGTGCAAAAAGAAGCTATAAGCATGATACATTCACCTCAATTTAGAGGCTACTCAAGCGAGGGTGGCGAATACACTGATGGGGGTAAGGATTATAGAGAACAGCTTGACATAGGCACAGCCAGAAAGCCTTTTAAATGGGATTTAAATTCGCCCTTATGGCAAAGACTTGAGGGCGAAAATCTCTTTCCTAAAGAACTGCCCGAGCTTAAAAATATCTTTGAAGAGTATCAAAGACAAAGCAATAAAGCTTGCCTTAAGCTTTTAAGAGCTTTTGCAAGAGCCTTAGAGCTTCCAAGCACAGCCTTTGATGAGCTTTATGGCTTAAATTCATACGAACATTACAAAATCATTCACTATCCAGCCGCAAACGCAGTCAAAGGCTCAACTCAAGGCGTAGGCGCTCATAAAGACGGAGGCTTGCTTACCTTTGTGCTTCAAGACAAACAAAGTGGCTTGGAAGGATTTGTCAATGGCAAATGGTTTGAAGTGCCACCACTTGAAGGCTCTGTGGTGGTAAATATCGGCGAGTTTTTAGAAATGGCGACAAATGGCTACTTAAAAGCTACCATTCATCGCGTGAGTCTTACTCACAAAGAAAGATTTAGCATAGCGTATTTTTTAGGCGTGCAACTTGATAAAGAAATTCCTATCTTTAAGCTTAAAGATGAGTTTGCTAAAGAAGCAAAAGGCGTAGATACTGATCCTAAAAATCCGCTTTTAAGAAATGTGGCAGAAAATTATTTTAAAAGAATGCTTAGAAGCCACCCTGATGTTGCAAAAGCTCATCATAGCGATTTGCTTGATAGATTTAACTTTACTAAGGAGGTGGTAAATGCTTAAGTTTAATGTTTTTGTTTTTATTTTAGCTATTTTTAGCACTATAAATACAGCTTTGGCTCTTGAACCTTTAAAGGTTGGGGCTGTGCCAACGCCTCATGCTCTTATCTTAGAACAAATCAAGCCTGAACTTGAAAAAGAAGGTTATGTGCTTGAAATTTTTGAATTTACTGATGGGGTGCAACCAAATATCGCTACTGATAATGGCTCTCTTGATGCAAATTATTTTCAGCACAAGCCTTATTTAACCGAGTTTAACAAGGCTCATAATACCAAGCTTGTAGCAGTTTCAAGCATTCATCTTGAACCTATGGGCGTGTATTCAAATAAATTTAAAGAATTTAAGCCTCAAAAAGGTGCGAGGGTTGCTATACCAAATAATCCTACCAATGAAGCAAGAGCCTTGCAAATCCTTGCTAGCACAGGCATAATCAAGCTTAAAAAAAGCGAGCTTGCTACCCCACTTGACATAAGTGAAAACACACTTGAGCTTAAATTCGTAGAAATTAAAGACGCTCAACTTGTAAGAAGCCTTGAAGATGTGGATTTTGCGGTGATTAATGGAAATTTTGCCCTACAAGCTGGTTTTAATCCAGCCAAAGATGCCCTTGTGCTTGAAAGTACGCAAAGTGAGTATGCAAACTATGTTGTAGTAAAACAAGGCAATGAAAAAAGCCCTAAAACTCAAGCTCTTATCAAAGCTTTGCAAACTGAGAAAATAAAAGCTTATATCAATGCCAACTTCAAAGGCGCAGTGATACCAACTTTTTAAAAGAAAATAAAGGAAAAATTATGAGTAAAAACAAAAAACAAATCCATTTTAACGCCTTTGAAATGAATTGTATCACTCACTTAAGTGCTGGACTTTGGCGTTATCCAAATGATGAGGCTTTAAGATATAAGGACATTGAGTATTGGCAAAATATCGCTAAGATTGCTGAAAAAGGGCTATTTGATGCCATTTTCATTGCTGATGTTTTAGGCGTATATGATATTTACAATAACTCAGCTGATGCAGCCTTAAGAGGAGCGGTGCAAACTCCGGTAAATGATCCCATTCAACTTGCTGCTATAGGCGCAAGCGTTACACAAAATTTAGGCTTTGGCATCACTGCTGGAGTGGCTTTTGAACAGCCTTTTCCTTTTGCTAGAAGGCTTTCAACCTTAGATCATCTCACCAAAGGACGCGTAGGCTGGAACATCGTAACAGGCTATTTACCGAGTGCAAATGCAAATTTAGGCGAAAAAGAACTGCCTCATGATGAAAGATATGCTTTAGCTGATGAATACATGGAAGTGATTTATAAGCTACTGGAAGGCTCTTGGGAAGATGATGCTGTTGTTTTAGATAAGAAAAATGGTATTTTTGCTGATCCAAATAAAATTCATGCTATCAAACACAAGGGCAAGTATTTTGAGGTGCCTGGTTTTCATGTTTGTGAGCCAAGCATTCAAAGAACACCTGTGCTTTTTCAAGCAGGCAATAGTCCAAGAGGGCTTGAATTTGCAGCAAAACACGCTGAAGCCATCTTCATCGCTCCCATAGCTAAAGAATACACCAAAACAGCAGTCAAACAAGTGCGTGAGGCTCTTGTCAAAGCAGGACGCGATCCTTATAGCGCAAAAATTTATGTGCTAGCAACCATCATCACTGATAAAACAGAGGCTTTAGCTAGGGCAAAATACAAAGACTTATTAAGCTATGTGAGCGAGGAAGGCTCTTTGGTGCTTAATTCTGGCTGGCTTGGAGAAAATCTTGGCAAATACGCCCTTGATGACAAACTAAGTCATATAAAATCAAACGCCATTTTAGGCAAGGTGGAAGAATTTGCAAAAAGTAGAACTGATGAGGGCAAGGACTGGACCTTAAGAGAGCTTATAAAAATAGCAGGCATTGGAGCCTTAGGACAAAAGATCATAGGTGGGGCTAAAGAAGTTGCGACTGAGCTTGAAAGACTTGTAGAATACAGCGACGCAGATGGCTTTAACCTAGCCTATGCAACAACGCCTGGCACCTTTGAAGATGTGGTTGAGTTCATCGTGCCTGAACTTCAAAAAAGAGGTTCTTATAAATTAGAATACACAAGTGGAAGCCTTAGAAACAAACTCTTTGGCAAGGGCGATAGGCTTGATGAAAAACATAATGCAAACTCATATAGAATAAAGGGTAAATAATGCTTTATAATGATTTAAAAGAAGGAATTTATATCCTGCATGAAAATGAAGAATGGCTCATTCCTCTTAAAGAAGCATTTAAAAGAGCTGGTGTTGAATTTGGCGAAATTCCCCTTACGCAAGGTAGCATCGATCTTAACAAAAAGCCACCAAAAGGGGTATTTTTCTCTCGTTTTAGCGCCTCAAGTCACACAAGAGATCATTTTTTTGCAAAAGAGTATGCAAGAGCTATATTAAGCTGGCTTAAACACCACAACGCAAGGGTGATTAACCCTCTTCATGTGCTTGAACTTGAAGTAAGCAAAGTCGCTCAATATCTCGCCTTAGAGAAATTTGGCTTTAAAACGCCAAAAACTCAAGCAGTATTTGGAAAAGAGGATTTGCTTGAAGTTGCAAAAAACTTTCAAACACCTTTTATCACCAAACATAATCAAGGTGGAAAAGGGCTTGGGGTAAGACGTTTTGAGAGTTTGAAGGATTTTAAGACATATATACACTCAAGTGAATTTGAACCTGCGGTTGATGGTATTACTTTGATTCAAGAATATATTCAAAGCAAGGATTTTTCAATCACAAGGCTTGAATTTATAGGCTCAAGCTTTCATTATGCTTTAAGGGTTGATACAAGTGGGGGCAGTTTTAAGCTTTGTCCAGCTCAATCTTGCGAACTTGAAAATCAGCAACAATTACCCGAATTTGCAAACGCAGCATGCGAACTAGGCTCAAATGAAAAATTCAGCCTTAGAAAAGATATATACGCTAATACACCTCTTATCAAGGAGCTTGAAGCTTTTTTAAAACTCCACAGCATAGAAGTAGCTGGAGTTGAGTTCATAGAAACGCCGCAAGATGAATGCGTGATATATGATATCAACACAAACACCAATTACAATGAAAAAATAGAACAAAACTTGCGTCAAAAAGGAGAAAAAGGAGCACTTGATACCCTGGTGCAGTTTTTGCACAATGAACTTAAAAAGGAGTTACAATGAAATTTGGATACTGGAGCCCAGTTTTTGGCTCATGGCTTAGAAATGTTGATGATGATACCACGCAGTGTTCTTGGGAGTATATTAAGGATTTAACCTTAAAGGCTGAAAAGCTAGGCTACAGCCTTACTTTGGTGCCAGAATTGTATTTAAATGATATTAAAGGACATAAAGCAGCTTGTCTTGATGCTTGGGCTATAGCTACAGCACTTGCTAGCATTACGCAAAAGATTGAAATCCTGGCTGCACTTCGCCCACAATACCACCAAGTAGCAACCACAGCAAAAGAACTTACCACCTTAGCTCAAATTTCAAACCATCGCTTTAGTATAAATCTTGTCTCAGCGTGGTGGGAAGAAGAAGCAAGGCAATTTGGCATTGATTTTAAGGCTCATGATGATAGATACACTTTTTTAAGTGAATATGCTCAAATTTTAAAAGGCTTTTGGAGCAAAAGTCCTTTTAGCTTTAAGGGCAAGTATTTTGAATTTAAAGATTCTTTCAATGAGCCAAAACCAAGCACACAGCCTCTTATTTATGCAGGCGGAGAAAGTGAAACAGGACGCAATGCTATCACGCAATTTGCAGACTTTTACCTTATGCACGGAGGCAGTGTAGATGAGGTAGAAGCAAAAATAAAAGATATGAAAGCAAGACGCGCTAAGGCAGGCTTAAAAGAATTTAAAGGCTTTGGTATGGCTGCTTATGTTATAGCAAGAGATACTGAAGAACAAGCCTTAAAAGAACTTCAAAAAATCACCACTATAAAAGATGAAGCAGTTTATGCAAACTCATATCAGGATTTTACCAATAATTCAAATTTAGATGTAGAGCTTTCCAAAGAAGAATATAGCGTTTCAAATCGTGGCTTGCGTCCAAGACTTATTGGCACTCCAGCACAAATTGCAGCTAAGATAAAAGAGTATGAAAAAGCTGGGCTTGATCTTATCATCATTCAATGTGCAAATATGAAAGAAGAACTTGAATATATCGCTAAGGAGGTCTTTGTTTTACTTTAAAGATTAGATGAAAATACAAACAAAAAAACAAGAGTTGGCTAGGCTTTATAAGGGCTAGCCTTTATAAAAGTATAATAGTTTCATAAAAGGACTAAAAAAATGAATAGCAACATATCACACAAAAAGCGTTTAAGCTCAGTGATAGCAGCAAGTAGTGGAAACTTAGTTGAGTGGTTTGATTTTTATATTTATGGTTTTGCAGCAGTCTATTTTGCGCATAATTTTTCAAACGCAAACTCACCTTTGGTGCAACAAATTGCTGTTTTTGGTGTTTTTGCAGCAGGATTCTTGTGCTTACCTATAGGAAGTATCATCTTTGGCTCCTTTGCTGATAAAATAGGACGTAAAAATTCTATGGTTGTAAGTATAGTTTTTATGGCAATTGGCTCTTTTTGTATAGCTTTTTTACCTGATAAAGACACAATTGGTGATTTAGCTATCGTACTTTTGCTCATTGCTAGACTTATACAAGGATTAGCTGTTGGTGGAGAATACGGCATAGCAGCAGCTTATTTAAGTGAAATAGCTCCAAAGGGTAAAAAGGGATTTTATTCATCTTTTCAATATTTTACCTTGATAGGCGGACAGCTTTTAGCAGTAGCTAGTATTAGTTTTTTATTTTTATTTATCAACGATGAACAGATGAGAACTTGGGGTTGGAGGGTGTTATTTTTTATAGGTGGAATTTTGGCTCTTACAAGCTTACTTGTACGAACTTTTATGCATGATAATTCAAATGAAGAGCTTAAAAAATATCAGGATAGAGGAAGTTTTAAAGAGCTTTTTAAATCCTATAAAAGTATTTTGCTTGTGCTTGGCATTACAGCTGGATGTTCTCCGGCATATTATATTATCACTGTGTATGCTAAAGTATTTATGATTAACAATGGTATAGATGCGCACACAGCTAACAATATCATGCTAGGAAGCTTAAGCTTGCTTTTTATTCTCGTGCCTTTTATGGGAGCATTAAGCGATAAGATAGGTTTAAAAACTTCTTTACTTATCTTTTGTATATTTGCTTTAATTGGTATCTACCCGCTTTTTGTACTCATGAAAGGATTAAGCAATGCTTTTGAACTTTTTGCTATAGTTGCTTTAATGTGCTTTTTCTTAAGCTTTTATAGCGCTGTAGCTGGAATTTTCAAAACAACACTTTTTCCACCGCATGTTCGTGCTTTAGGCACAGGTTTTAGCTACACCATAGCTGCAGCTTGCTTTGGAGGCTCGGCAAATTATATTGCCTTGCAGTTTAAAGCAAATGGCATTGAAGATGGCTTTTTTATGTATTTTGCTATGCTTATGATAATAGCTATTGTTTGCGTGATTTTAATACCAAAGAAAAGAGAATTAGACTAAGTTTTAGTTCTAGGAAAGGAGGAGAAATTTGCATTTTTAAAGCAAAAAAAGATTTATTTCAATATAAATTTATAGTATAATTTCAATTTTATTTACGAAAGGAAAAATATGCAAAATTCGGTTATTTCTTACCCAAGAATAGGTGCTTTAAGAGAGCTTAAGTTTGGAGTGGAAAAATACTTCAAAAAACAAAGCTCAAAAGAAGAGCTCATAAGTCTTGCAAAAGAGTTGCGTAAAAAGCATTGGCAAAGTCAAAAAGACGCTGGGATAGACTTTATCTCGTGTAATGATTTTTCATTTTATGATAATATCCTTGACACAGCTGCACTTTTTAATGTCGTGGCAAAACGTTATAAGGCTTTGAATTTAGATACTTTAGATGAGTATTTTGCCCAAGCTCGTGGCTATCAAGGAGCAAATGGCGATACTACAGCTTTGGCGATGAAAAAATGGTTTAACACCAATTATCACTACCTCGTGCCAGAATGCGATGATGCTCAAAGTATAGCCTTAGTGGGCGACAAGCCTTTTAAAGAATACGATGAAGCCAAAGAATTTGGCATAGAAGCTAAGGTTGTTATTAGTGGAATTTTCACCTTTTTCAAACTTATCAATTTTAGCGATGAAAGCACTCAAGCTAAGGCCAAAGAAAAGCTTGTGCTAGCTTATACTGAGTTTTTAAACAAGCTAAATGAAAAAGGCGTGAAATGGGTACAATTTGATGAGCCTTATTTGGTGTATGATTTAACTAAGGCTGATATAGCTTTGTTTGAAGAGTTTTATAACACACTTTTAGCCAAAAAAGCGGGTGTAAAAGTGCTTGTACAAACTTATTTTGGCGATGTAAGAGATGTTTATGATAGTCTTAACACACTTCAATTTGATGCTATAGGACTTGATTTTATCGAGGGCAAAGAAAGCTTAAACCTCATCAAAAAAGGCTTTGATGAAAATAAAATTCTTTTTGCTGGGCTTATAAATGGCAAAAATATCTATAAAAACAATTACGCAAAAACATTAGAAAAATTTAAAAACATTCAAAGTCTAGTAAAAAATGTCGTATTAAATACAAGTTGTTCTTTGCTTCACAGCCCTTATACTATCAAAAATGAAAGCAAACTAGAAGCTCAATTTTTAGAGCATTTTGCCTTTGCTGAGGAAAAACTCACCGAACTTAAAGAACTTAAGGCTATCTTTGAAAGCCAAAACCCAGAGCAAAATGAGTTTTTCAAAACAAATACCGCCCTTTTTGCTAAGGCAACAAATAAAGAAAACAAAGCTGTAAAAGAAAGGCTTGCTAAGCTTTCACAAAGCGATTATACAAGAAAGCCAGCCTTTAAAGAAAGAGAACAAATTCAAAAAGAAGCCTTAAAACTTCCACTTTTACCAACCACAACCATAGGTTCATTTCCTCAAACTCCTGATGTGCGTAAGAACCGCCTAGACTTTAAAAAAGCACAAATTTCAAGCACAGCTTATACTGAATTTAATCAAACCAAGATCAAAGAATGTATCAAATTCCAAGAACAAATCGGACTTGATGTCTTAGTGCATGGCGAGTTTGAACGCAATGATATGGTGGAGTATTTTGGTGAGAGCTTAGAGGGCTTTTTATTTACCTCAAATGGCTGGGTGCAAAGCTATGGCACAAGATGTGTAAAACCTCCTGTTGTGTGGGGCGATGTCTCAAGGGCTAAACCTATCACTGTAGCGTGGAGTAAATTCGCCCAAGAACAAAGCTCAAAATATGTCAAAGGTATGCTCACTGGACCTGTAACCATACTTAACTGGAGTTTTCCAAGAGAAGATATAAGCCTTAAAGAAAGCACCTTGCAAATTGCTTTGGCAATCCGTGATGAAGTGCTTGATCTTGAAGCAGCGGGCATTAAAATCATACAAATTGATGAAGCAGCTTTGCGTGAAAAACTCCCTTTAAGAAAAAGTGATTGGCATAGTGAGTATTTAGACTGGGCTATACCAGCTTTTAACCTCGTGCATAGCGGCGTAAAGGCGCAAACTCAAATCCATACTCATATGTGCTATAGTGAATTTAGCGATATTATCAAAGAAATTGATGCTATGGATGCTGATGTGATCTCTTTTGAGGCAAGCAGAAGCAATTTAGAGCTTTTAGATACTCTTAAAGCAGCTCATTTTCAAACCCAAGTTGGACCGGGCGTTTATGATATACACAGCCCTAGAGTGCCTAGCGTAAGCGAGCTTGAAAGCACGATCAAAAAAATCCTTGCAAAGCTCCCAAAAGAACAAATTTGGATCAATCCAGATTGTGGGCTTAAAACAAGAGGCGATAAAGAAGTGATAGAAAGCCTTAAAAATATGGTTACAGCTACACTCAACATAAGAAAAAGCCTTTAAAGAGGAGTGAAGATGAATGCAAAAGCAAGTTTTTCTTTTGAAATTTTTCCACCAAGAAAAAGTGATAGTATAGATAAAATTTACACCACTTTAGAACAGCTCAAAGACTTAAAGCCTGATTTTATCAGTGTAACTTTTGGGGCAGGTGGAAGTATCAATTCGCAAAACACCCTTGACATAGCAAGCTTAGTGCAAGATCGCTATAAAACCTCAAGTATAGTGCATTTGCCTTGCATTCATCAAAATAAAGCCCAAATTTCAAGCATTTTAAATGAATGCAAAAAACGAGGGCTTCAAAAAATCCTTGCCCTAAGAGGTGATATAGTCGAGGGTAAGGAAAAAAGCGTGGATTTTGCGTATGCAAGTGATTTGGTGCGTTTTATCAAAGAACAAGGCGACTTTGAAATTTATGCAGCTTGCTATCCTGAAAAGCATAATGAGGCTTTAAATTTCACTGAAGATATTCATCACTTAAAAGAAAAGGTTGATGCAGGAGCAAACACGCTTTTAACTCAGCTTTTCTTTGACAATGAAGACTTTTACCGCTTCAAAGAATACTGCGATATAGCAAATATAAAAGCTGAAATCAAAGCAGGCATAATGCCTATAGCCAACAAACGTCAAGTGCTTAAAATCACAAGTATGTGCGGATCAAAAATCCCAGCTAAATTTGCAAAAATACTACACAAATATGAACACAACGATAAAGCCATGATAGATGCTGGTATAGCTTATGCTATCGATCAAATCGTTGATTTACTCACAAATGGCGTAAGTGGCATTCATCTTTATACTATGAATAATGCCTATGTAGCAAAAAAGGTTTTTGAAGCAACACATAGCTTGTTTGAAGCATAAGCGTATATAGGCGTTAAATAGCTTTGAGCCTTGCTTAAAATTCACTCAAAGAAACATTTTTATTAAAAAAATAAACAATACAAATAATTATTTAATAAAAAATATTATAATGAAATTACCTTAAAATCATTCAAAGGAGAAAAAATGATGAAAAAAATTCTTTTAGGTTCTGTGTTAGCAAGTTCTGTGCTTTTTGCTGCAAATACTGAAGTTTTTGATCCAAAATCAGTTAAGGATCATTTAGTGATTAAAATGCAAGTTTTAGATCAAAAAAAGAACAAAGATGCTGGAGAAGTCATCGCTGTGCAAACAGCTTATGGAGTGGCATTTTTTCCACAACTTAAAGGCTTAGAAGCTGGAATTCACGGCTTTCATGTGCATGAAAACGCAGATTGTGGAGCAACTGATAAAGGCTTAGGTATGAAAGCTGGAGGACACTGGGATCCTGAAAAAACAGAAGGGCATTCACTTCCTTGGGATGACAAAGGGCATAAAGGCGATTTGCCAGCACTTTATGTTGATAAAGATGGCAACGCAAACAATCCTGTTTTAGCACCAAAGATTAAAAACTTAAATGAGCTTAAAAAACATGCTTTAATGATCCACTTTGGTGGGGATAATCACAGCGATCACCCAGCTACACTTGGTGGTGGCGGAGCTAGAATGGCTTGTGGTGTGATTAAATAATCTTAAAAAATTTAACTTCAAGTGGCTAAGGCTGCTTGAAGTTAGGCTTATTTTTAATCACAATAAAATATTTTTTGTCTAAAAAATCATCACAAAAATATACAAAATATCTCATTTATCATATCAAATAAAAATGATTATCTAAAAAAATATTCTGTGCCTTTATCAAAATTATCTTTAAGTTTAAAGCAAAAACCTAATTTTATCATTATATCCTACTCTTAAAATGAAAAATTTTACAAAAATAAACTCTACGCAATAGCACAAAAATACACTCAAAATCAACACTTTTAATACAAATTTTGATATGTGTTAGCTTTTTTTATCTACAATAGCACTTTACATTCTTACACTAAGGAAAAAAATGTTTTCAGCGTTTTTTGCTTCTAAAAAATGGGCTTTGTGGGCTTATTTGGGTTTATTTTTCTTGCTTTTTTGTCTGTATATACAAACCAATCTTAATGTTGCCATAAATGAATGGTATAAAGATTTTTACAATGTCTTGCAAAAACCACAAATCAAACCTTTAGAACAAACAAGCACCAAAGATGAAGCGACAACTTCCACGCAAAATACTCAAGCTAACCATTCCTCTACCCAAGATACAACTAAAGATGAAAAAAGCAAAGAGCAAAACACAAGCAAGCAAGATGAGCAAAAAACTAAGCAAAATGAAAATGATGATAACACCACTTTCTTAAATGCTTTGGCGATGAAATATTACAAAAGCCTCACAAAAAGTCATTTTGGTGAAAATGGCGTAGATAAGCAAAGCTATATAATCGAGGATTTTTATGCTTTGATTGTGATTTTTTTATTTATCGCTATACCTTATGTTTTGGTTGCTACTATAAATATTTACTTTGCAAGTGTATATGCCTTTAAATGGCGTGAAGCGATGACTTTTGAATATTTGCGTTTTTGGAAAAATAAAGATGATAATATCGAAGGCAGTTCTCAAAGAATTCAAGAAGATATTTATAATTTCTCAAAGATAGTTGAAAGTTTGGGGCTTGCCTTTGTTCGAGCTGTGATGATACTCATCGCTTTTATCCCTATACTTTGGGCTTTAAGCGCTTCTGTGAATGTGCCTATTTTAAGGGATATTGAGGGTTCTTTGGTGTATATAGCCTTTTTGATCTCTGTTGGAGGCTTGATTATATCGTGGTTTGTAGGTATAAAACTGCCCGGACTTGAGTATAATAACCAAAAAGCAGAGGCTGCTTTTAGAAAAGAACTTGTCTATGCAGAAGATGATCGCAAAAACTACGCTAAAAATGAAACTATGCTTGAGCTTTTTACAGGACTTAAATTTAACTACAAAAGGCTTTTTTTGCATTATGGATATTTTAATATTTGGCTTATTTTATTTGAACAGATGATCGTTATCGTGCCACTTTTAATCATGGCACCTTCGCTTTTCATCGGCGCTATAGGGCTTGGCATAGTTATGCAGATGAATAATGCCTTTGATCAGGTGCGAAGCTCTTTTAGTGTTTTTATCACAAACTGGACAAAGATCACCGAGCTTAGAAGTATATACAAACGTTTGAAAGAATTTGAAAAAAATATCGCTTATAAAAAGCATTAGGCTTTATCTAAAAGCCTAGCTATCATATCTTTGGCTAATTTATTAAATCCAAGCTTGAGTTTGTTATAGTTTTTTATCCATTTGTTATTCAACAAAAGCATTTGACATTCATTACCCCAGCTTCCTCCGCCCCATTTAAGCCTTAAATTCGTTTTCATCGTTTGGAGTATGCTTACCTTAAATATATCAGCTATATGCACATTACCCGTATCTGGACTTATGAGCATATCAAGCCTACTTGTAAGCTCGATCAGATGAAAAAGCTCATTATCGCCTATAAAAATTTGGATATTTTCTTCTTCAAATTCTTTATACCTTATCAGATTTCCATCATAGCTCATCATCACAAAAAGCACTTGCGGAAACTCGCGTGCCAAATTCTTTGCTAAATACGCATAATCTTGAGGGACAAATTTATAAGCTGAGTTTGCAAAAGCATTGATGCCTACGATAAGCTTAAATTGTTCAGCCTTAAAGCTTTTAAAAAGCGTGTCAATATATCTTTGATGCTGAGGCAGGGTTTTTAAAGCAAGGTGTTTAAAATCAATCTTTGAAATATTCTCATCAAAATGCTTTTTATCGATCCTTCTTACCAACTCAAGAGCCTTAAACACCTCTCTGTGAGGGCGAAATTGATTATAAAAAAAGACCTCTATCCTCTTTGCAAAAAAAGTTTGAAGATAAGCTGGAGCAATGATTCTTTTTGCCTTACTTGTTTGAGCTAGACTGATCATATCACCGTATTTATACCCTGCAAGAAGCAAAATATCAAGTTCAAAATCACTCAAACGCCCCCCCAAGCTCATCTATCACCACAAACTCATCAATCACTTCAGAGTAAAAAAACATATCCATAAAATGACGGCGTCCAAAAAAGATGATCTTACTTTGTGGATAAAGCTTTCTTAAAGCCACCAAAGCCTTAAAACGCGTCGCATTATCCCCTACAGAATGTATATCATTTAAAAAACCTATATTTTGCACAACTACTCCTCAATTTTACTCAAAACCTTTTGAGCGAGTTTATAAAACTCATCTTTATACAATTCGTATTCATTATGCCAATCTTTTGGCAAGAAAAGCGCATCAAAGTGTCCCCCATAGTTTCCACAAGGAAAAAGCACGCTATCAGTTTGCGGATAAAAGCCCAAAGTATCAATTTTAAGATTATCGGCTATGTGGATATTGCCCGTTGAAAGGCTTATGCAAAGCTTTAATCTTCTTGTAAGCTCCACAAGATGAAGCAAATTTTCATCATTATTAAAAACTTTGATATTTTCTTCTTTAAAATCCTCAAATTCATAACCACTTTGTTTAAAATTCATAAAAACAAATAAAAAATTTTTAAAACGCCCTGCCAAAGCCTTTGTAAGCTCTACCCAATCATTCATTTTTAGATTATAATGAGCCGAAGAAATTCCAAAACAACTCAAACCTATGATATGCTTAAAGTCCTTTTGTATAGGCTTTAAAAAGGCATTGATATACTCTATATTTTCCCTATCACTTTGAATTTGTATAGGCATAGTTTTAAGATCAAACTCTTTTATCTTTGCATCATAACGTTTAGGATCAATCATCCTTACCAAGTCCAAACAACGTTGAATTTCAAGCCTTTTTAAACGTTTGATATGCTTTGGGTGTTTAAAACGAGGCGAAAAAAGCGTGTGTAAATGCCTCCAAGTGATGATATTTTTGCATTTACTTTGCTTGGCAAATTTGATATTTTTGCTCGTTCTATGGGCGAGGATGAGTGTGTCGATGTTGTATTCATCGATGATTTGGGGCAGATTCTCATCATTTTGAGTAAATTCAAGCCCTTGCAAAAAAATTCTATCAATAAAATCAAAATTTTTACACAAATAAAAGCCAACTTTGCTCGTAAAAAGCAAAAGCTTAGCCCTTGGGTAAAGCTGCTTTATCACATACAAAGCAGGTAAAGATGAGATGATATCCCCTACTCCTAACCTTCTATCAAAAGCGATAACCTTTGGTTCTTTCATTCAAGCACCACGCCTTCATTGATAACAACTTCGCCGATGATGAAAGCATCTGAATTTTCAAGCACTTTTGAAACATTTTCTGGAGAAACGACTAGCACAAGTCCCACGCCCATATTAAAACTTCTATACATTTCAGCTTCTTCTACTGCCTCGCCTATGGTGTAAAAAATTTCAGGAGTTTTAAGATGATGCTTTCTAATCACTGCTCCTAAGCCCTTAGGGAACACTCTTGGCAGATTTTCTACCAAACCTCCACCGGTGATATGAGCTAAAGCATTGATAAAAGGCTTAAGCTTTAAAAAGTCTTTAACATAAATTCGCGTTGGCTCAAGCAAGATATCGATGAGCTTTTTACCCTCGATCTTATCATCAAATTTAAGCCCTAAAGCCTCAAAAAGCACCTTTCTAGCTAAAGAATAGCCATTTGAATGAAGCCCAGAACTTGGCAGAGCTAAAAGCAAATCGCCGTTTTTAACAAAGCTCGTTCTGTCAATCTCTTCTTTTTCAGCCATACCCACAGCAAAACCAGCTAAATCAAAATCCTTTGGCGCATACATAGAAGGCATTTCAGCTGTTTCACCACCTATTAAAGCACACTGGGCTATCTTACAAGCCCTAGCAATACCTGCAACCACGCTTTTTGCAACTTCCACATCAAGCTTAGCTGTAGCATAATAATCCAAAAAAAACAAAGGTGTAGCAAAATTGCAAATCAAGTCATTCACGCACATAGCCACCAAATCCTGCCCTATACTCTCATATCTTTGCGCGTCAATTGCCAAACGAAGCTTAGTGCCAACCCCATCAGTCGCGGCTAAAAGCACGGGCTTTTTATAGCCACTTGGTAGCTCAAAAGCTCCAGAAAAAGAACCAATGCCACCTAAAACCTGAGGCGAAAAAGTCTGCTTTACCAAAGGCTTAATCGCCTCTACAAAGGCATTGCCATTATCTATGCTTACTCCAGCTTGCTCGTATGAAATTTTCATTTACATTTCCTTAAATTTAAAAGGTTATTGTAACTAAAAGCATTTTTAAAAGGGCTTAAATGAGCGAAGTTTTTTTTGTAACAGCAAGTATAGCTTGTGGTAAATCAACTTTTATGCAAATTGCCAAAAACAAAGGTTTCAAGGTGCTTAATGCAGATATGATAGCTCATGAACTTTTAGATGAAAATGCTTTAAAAATCGTTGATTTATTTGATGATAAAAGCTTGATAAAAGAGCAAAAAATCGATAGAAAAGCCTTAGCAAACATAGTTTTTAACGATCATCTTGCCAAAGAAAAGCTTGAAAATTTTTTACACCCTAAAATTAGGACTGAAATCATAAAACAAATCAAGCTTTTAAAAAATTTTAGTCCCATTTTTGTAGAGCTGCCTTTATTTTTTGAGACAAAAGCATATTTTGAACTTGGAAAAAGTATCTTAATCTACGCCCCTAAAGAACTCAGTCTAAAACGTTTAATGCAAAGAGATAGTTTGAGTGAAAAAGAAGCTTTACAAAGGCTTGAAGCTCAAATGGATATTGAAAAGAAGCTTGAACTTGCCGATTTTGTTATCAAAAACGAGGGAAATTTAGAGGAATTTAAGCAAAACTGCGAGGAATTTTTTGATACAATCAAGCTTTTAAACAAGGGTAAAAATGAAATTTTATAAGTATTGTGCGAGTGGAAATGACTTTGTGCTTTTTTATAGTGATAAAAAAGGCGATTTTAAAGAACTTGCTATCAAGCTTTGCAACCGATATAGTGGCATAGGAGCTGATGGACTTATCGTGATTTTACCACATGAAAAATACGACTTTGAGTGGCAGTTTTATAATTGTGATGCAAGTGAGCCTGCAATGTGTGGTAATGGCTCAAGAGCGGCTGCTCACTTTGCCTGCCATATCTTAAAAATGAAGCCAAATTTAAGCTTTTTAACAAAGGCTGGGGTGATCAAAGCAAATGTTGAAGAAGACATCGTTGAAACTCAGCTTACAAAGGTAAAAGATGAGGTGCAAAGCTTTGAATTTGAAGGCAAAAAATGGCAAATTTGTGATACTGGCGTGCCTCATTTGGTGCATTTTTGTGAGGATTTAAGCGAATTTGATCTTAAAACTTGTCAGATTTTACGCCAAAAATACAATGCAAATGTAAATTATGCCAAGATAGAACATGAAAAGCTTTTACGCGTAAGAACCTTTGAACGAGGTGTTGAAAATGAAACTTTAGCTTGCGGCACAGGCATGGCAGCGTGCTTTTATCTTGGAGTTTTACAGAGTAAGCTTGAAAAAAATATCAAAGTTTTACCAAAAAGCGAGGAAGAATTAAGCCTTAGACTTGATGAAGAGGGAAATATATTTTTTCAAGGAAAGGTGAGGTATTGTTTTGAAGCCAAGTATAATTTTTCTTAAGCTTTGCTTGCCTATCTTTGTTTTAGCCTTTGAAGCTGGTTTTGACAAGGAGTATTATAAGCTTAGTGCTGATGAAAAAAGAAAAGTTTTTATCGAAAAAATTGATACCTTACTTGATCATTCTTTTGAAAAGGTTGCGCAAGAACAAGCCTTTATAAGAAATTTCTTTGAAACGCATGCTAAGGCTGGCTTTAGAAATATCAGCAAAACAGAGCTTCAAACACTCATCGCGCTCAAAGAAAAATACAGAGTGAAAAATCTTTTTGATTTTAAAGAGTATCAAAAACGCATAGGTGTAGTGCCAAAGTCCATGGGTATAGCTCAAGCTCTAGTTGAAAGCGGCACAGGCACAAGCCGTTTTGCTAGGGAAGCAAATAATCTTTTTGGCGAATGGACTTGGGGCGAAAAAGGCTTGGTGCCAAAGCACAGAAAAAGGGGCAAAACGCACAAAATCAAGATCTTTGATAGCTTGCAAGAAAGCGTTGATTCATATCTTTTAAATCTTAACAGGCATTTTGCATACGAGGAGTTTCGAACAAAACGTTTTAAAGCCTTGCAAGAAGGGCGTGAATTTAAGGGCTTAGAAGCGATTAAAACCTTGTATAATTACTCAGAAATCAAAGGCGAATACGAAAAAATTCTCAAAAATGTGATTGAAAAATATAAGCTTTATTTATTGGATTAAGAAGGCTTAGAAAGTCTTTGGATTTCAAGATTTTAAATTATAAAAAATTTTAAAAACTTAAAGCCCAAGTTTCAAAAGGCACGATCTCAAATTTCACGCCTTGTTCAAAAAACTGATCTTGTGATGAAAGCGTAACAAAAACCACATGAAAAATTTCTTTTTCCAAAGCCTTTGGTAAAATTTTTTGAGCTTTTAAACGCAATAAATCAATATCCTGCAAAGCACTACAAATAAAGCCTATCTTACTTTTTTCAAGATAAAAATCAAATTCTTTTGTGTAAAAAATAGGCTGTTTAAATTTAAAAAGCTCACACAATACAAGATTAGCAAAAAGCGTTGAAAAATCCCTTTGTATCAGCAAGGCATTTTTAAAAGCAAAGTCTGTAAAATACGCTTTTTTAAGGCGTTTTTGATGATGAGGGACAAAAAAAATCAACCCCCTTTGACAAAGCAAGTCAATGCACTCATAAAGCTTATCTTTTGAAATTTTCATTTCCTTTTTAAGCTTGGTATAAAGAGCATTAACGCTGAACTCAAGCCCTAAATGCAAGGCTATAAATTTAAAAATCTCAAGTTCAAGAGCGGTAAAATGGCTTCGTAGATAATCATTTAGCTCTATATTTTCGCTTAAATTTGCCCTTCCGCTTTGCAAGTAGTTGCCAAGTTGCGAGCTGGTAGCATTTTTGGTGCTGTTTTGGCTTAAAAACTCCTCAAAATCCAAAAAATCAAGCTCTATTTTTTCAAAATCCTTAAAATTTAAGCTTGAAAACTCACTTGCCAAGATAAACTGATATTTTGATAAAAGCTTTGAGAAATCAAACTTAAAATTTATATCAATACCATAAAAAACGATGATTTTAATAACCTTATCTTGCAAAAAAGCCTCTAAATGCTCTAAAGCTTGCAAGCTAAACCTTAAATCCTTAAAATTTAAAAACAAAAACTCTTCAGTCTTAAAATCCCTCAAGTAGTTTAAGATCAAGGCTTTTTTGCCGCTTTTTAACGCTCCACATAGCAAGGTGTGTTTGCTATCAAGGCGAATTTTTCTCTCAAAAAGCCCTTTAAATTCCGGTGGATTTTCATAAAAAAAATTTAAAATTTTCAAATTTTATCCTTTTAAAAAGGAAATTATAGCTAAAAATTAAAAATTTTGAATTGAAATCAAGAAAAACAAGACAATTGTCATGAACTTGCTTAAAATAAGATAAATAAAAGTCCTTTAGTTTTTAAACCTTAACTCCCAAGCACTTTGCTTTAATAATGCTTGGGAAGTTTTTAGTTTGAATTAGCGTTTAATCCAGCTCATCATTTTTCTAAGCTCTAAGCCCACTTTTTCAAGTTGATGTTCGCTTTCTAAACGTTTTGTAGCGTTAAACTTAGCTTTTCTTCCGGAGCTAAACTCGGTGCTAAATTCACTTGCAAAAGTGCCATTTTGTATCTCTTCAAGCACTTTTTTCATCGTCTTTTTTGTTTCATCTGTGATGATTTTTTTGCCTGTTCTATAATCCCCATACTCAGCAGTGTTTGAAATCGAGCTTCTCATCGCTGCAAAACCACCTGCATAGATAAGATCAACGATAAGCTTCATCTCATGAATGCACTCAAAATACGCCATTTCAGGCTCATACCCAGCCTCGACAAGGGTTTCAAAACCAGCCTTCATCAGTTCAGTTACCCCACCACACAACACAGCTTGCTCGCCAAACAAATCAGTTTCTGTCTCTTCTTTAAATGAAGTCTCTAGGATACCAGCTCGTGCTGATCCTATGCCACTTGCATACGCTAGGGCGTATTGTTTAGCTTTGCCACTAAAATCTTGATAGATAGCGATTAAGCTTGGCACACCTTTGCCCGCTTGATATTCGCTTCTTACGGTGTGTCCGGGTCCTTTTGGTGCTATCATCACTACATCGATATTTTTAGTTGGCTCTATGAGCGCATAGTGTATGTTAAAGCCATGCGCAAAAGCAAGTATATCACCTTCCTTTAAAAAAGGCGCAACCTCAGCCTTATATAAATCAGCGCACAACTCATCAGGCACAAGCATCATCACAAGATCAGCTTTTTTTACAGCCTCGCTTACACTTAAAACCTCTAGCCCCGCTTCTTTTGCCTTAGCCACGCTCAAACTTGTATCTCTTAAGCCTACAACGACTTTTACACCGCTTTCTTTGAGGTTTAAAGCGTGAGCGTGTCCTTGAGAACCATAGCCTATAATGGCGATCGTTTTTGACTTAAGCAAGCTTAAATCGCAATCCTTGTCATAGTATTTTTGTATCATTTTTTCTCCTTTTAAAATGTGAAATTTGGTATTTGCTTGATCTTTTCTTTATCGTTTTTTCCTCCTTATCGTAGTGTTACGCTTTTTGTATGAGCGAGCTTTTCAAGCTGTTTAAGCAAAAAATCATCGCATTCTTTAAGCGTTAAAAACAAATCAAGCTCATTAAATTCAAGCTTGATTAATGTGACTTGATTTTGACTTAACAAAAGCATAATCCTTGCAAGATAGCTTACATCGTTTTTTGCAAGCTGTATGTGTAAATTTTTCATTGCTTTTCCTTTATTTTGTGATGATTTCATCAGCGCTTTTTCCACTTGGTATCATTGGTAAAACTTTTAAATCTTTATCGATGATACACTCTATCCAGACTGGTTTTTTCTCTTTCAAAGCAAGTTTAAAGGCTTCTTTAAACTCCTTCATACTCTTGCAACTAAAGCCCTTAGCATTAAAGCCCTCAGCTACTTTTACATAGTCTATCTTTTTGCGAATATCCGTGCTTGAATATCGCTTTTCATAAAATGCACTTTGCCACTGACGCACCATTCCAAGTGTGGAGTTATTAAATATCACTGAAATGATAGGAAGCTTATATTCTACGGCTGTGCTAACTTCATTTAAATTCATCAAAAACGAGCCATCTCCACTTAAATGAATGACTTGTTTATGAGGACAGGCTTGCTTTGCCCCTATAGCACAACCATAACCAAAGCCCATAGTTCCAAGCCCCGCACTTGTTAAAAAATTTCTTGGGTTTTTATGCGTGAGGTATTGAGCTGCCCACATTTGGTGCTGTCCTACATCGGTTGTAAAAATAGCGTCTTTTTCACAGCTTTGACTGATAAACTCAAGCACTTCTTTTGGATTCATAAAACCAGCTAATTCTTGATGCTCAAAGGCATTAAATTCAGCCTTTTCTTTTGCCTTTGCTTTGTGAATTTGTTCTAACCAAGCTTCGTGCTTGTTTGCATACTTTAAAGCACAAAGTTCTTTTAAGATATGCTTTAAATCCCCTATCACAGCACAATCTAAAGCCACATTTTTACCCAGCTCACTTTTATCAATATCAATTTGAGCTTTTTTAGCTTTCACGCCAAAGTGGCTTGGTTTTAAAGCCACGCGATCAGAAAATCTTGCTCCTATAGCGATGATTAAATCAGCTTCATTGATGAGTGTATTTGCGCTGATATTACCATGCATACCTATCCAGCCTATATTTAAGCTCTCATCATCAAGCACGCCAGCACCCATTATAGTATGCACGAAAGGTAAATTCGTAAGCTTTACAAACTCCCTTAAGCTTTTATACGCATCTTTTGCACCACCGCCCACATAAAGCAAGGGCTTTTTTGCCTCATCGATGAGGCTTTTTAGCTTTAAAAGCTCGTTTTTATCGTGTTTTAAAACAGGCTTTGAAAAAAGTTTTTGTGGCTCAAACTCAGCCAAAGCACTAAATACATCTTTAGTGATATCCACAAGCACAGGAGCTTTTCTGCCCTCATTAGCAAGATAAAAAGCCTCTCTTAGTGTAAAAGCAAGCTCATTTACATCACGCACCATAAAGCTTTGCTTGGTAATTGGCATGGCTATACCTTGTATATACACTTCTTGAAAACTATCTTTACCGATAAGCTTGCTTGGGACATTTCCAGTGATTGCAACCAAAGGTGTGCTATCCATGTAAGCTGTGGCTAAAGGGGTGATGAGATTGGTAGCGCCTGGACCACTTGTAGCGATAATCACACCGGTTTTTCCACTTGCTCTAGCATAGCCATCAGCTGCATATCCAGCACCTTGCTCATCAGCTGGCATAATATGCTTGATTTTATCTTGATATGAAAAAAGCGTATCATACACATCAAGCACAGCACCACCTGGATAACCAAAAATCGTATCTACCCCTGCTTCTAACAATACTTCCATAAGAATTTGCGAACCTTGCAATTTCATTGTTTTCCTTAAAAAATAAACTTAAATTTAAAAATAAAATCATCAAAAAAAGATGAAAAACGCAACCAGCTAAAAAACTGATGATAAAAAATAATTAAATAAAAATAAGGGAATTATTTGACGACGATAATGTCAATCAGGGGAAGTTGAAGGATAATTGAAGAAGATTTTTGACTTTTGGAATTTGATAAATGTTGATGCTTAAAAAAGCATTGCTTAAATGCACTCATTGCTTTCTCCTTTTAAAGATATAAAATTAAATTATAACACTTTTTTTACACTTTAAGCTTAAAATTATATTTTTTTTAGGCTTTTGTTACATTTTTGTTTTTAGGCTTTTGAATTTTTTATCAAAAACTAAAAGAGCGGTTTAAAACCACTCTATTTTTAAAATTTCTTTCCAGCTAATTTAGCAAAGGCATAAAACACAGCCGCAACAACTAAGCCACCAAGCCCTATGATAAGCTGTTGGCTATTTGCATTTATAAGCAACCAAAAAGAAATGATAATTGCTATAACAGGCACGAAGCTAGGCACTTTTATGCTACTTTGTGGCAAGTCTTTTCTTTTGCGAAGCACCAAAACAGCAAGACAAGTAGGCACATACTGAATAAATCTTGAAATCACGCTAATTGCAGCAAGCACAGCAAAGCTTCCTATAAGAGTTCCATAAAGAACTAAAGCTAAGGTTAAAACTCCGGTGATAATAATCGCAACAACAGGAGTTTGAGCCTTGTTTTTATACGCGATAATCCTTGGCACCAAACCATCACTTGCTAGAGCATGCCCTACTCTTGGTGTAAGAATCGATGAAGCTGTGGCTATACCTCCTATAGAAATAAGTGTTCCTATACCAACTATACTCGCTCCATATCCTGAAAAAATCCTATCAAAAGCAGCAGCAATAGGAGCATTTTCTTTAGCTAAATCAAGTCCCAAAATCCCAATAGCCACGCCGATGATAAGTAAATAAAACACGCACACTATAATCATCACCCAAGTTATAGCTCGCGGCAAATCCTTTTTGGGATTTTTATAATCCTCAGCCGCAATAGCCAAAGACTCAAAACCCGTAAATGCGTAAAAAATAACCAAAGCAGCGGCTGAAAAAGCAGCTGAAAAACTTAGCACCTCTGCGTTACTTGAAGTTCCAAGAACCAAAAAGGGCTGAAAATTCTCAGCCTTCACAAACCACAAGCATACAAAGATAAAGATTAAAAGCGGAGTAAGTTTGGCTAAAGTAATGAGGTTGTTAAAGAATTTTGACAAACCAATACCAGCTAAGTTCATCAAGGTTAAAGCCAATACCAAACTTGAAGCGACTATAGCCTTAAAAGAGATTGGTAATTCTGAGCTACCATATATCCAAGCTCCTAAAGCCTCGCTAAAACCCGTTGCCATAGTCGCCCAAGCGATAATAGCAATCGCCCATTTCATAAAACCAACCTCAAAGCCCACAAATTCACCAAAAGCTTCCTTAGCATACACATAAGCTCCACCATTTTTTTCAAATTTAGCAGAAACTTCAGCAAAACAAAGGGCTATACTAATGGTAAGCAAAGCTACAAAAACCACTACCACAAGAGCAAAAGGACCGACTAAAGCCACAGCTTTGTTAGGAAGTAAAAATATCCCAGAGCCTACTATAGCATTAAAACCTAATAACACAACACTTAAAAATCCTAATTTTGAATTCATTTTTTTCCTTTCTTGCATTCATTCACAAAGGCTTGAAATATAGCCCTTGAATGTTTATCTTTCATCGCCTCAGGGTGCCACTGCACACCAAAGACTAAATTTTTACTTTTTTGATACTCTATAGCTTCGATAACTAAGCCACTTTTTGCACTGATTTTAAAATCCTTTGCAAGCGTATCAATGCCTTGATGATGAAAGGAATTAACTTTGATTTTGCTTGGTAAAAAATTTGATAAAAAGCTGTTTTCAAGTATATCCACACGATGTGTCGCAAGGCTTGGTTTTTGCTTTTGCCTATGCTTTAAAACGCTGATCTTTTCATAACTTAAGTCTTGATGAAGCGTGCCACCAAAAAAGACATTTAAAGTTTGCATTCCTCGACAAATCCCAAAGATAGGAAGCTCTTGCTTCATCGCTTCTTCGATGAGCCTAAACTCAAATTCATCTCTTTTCTTACAAACTTCTTCAAGTAAAGGTTTTGAGCTTTGTTTGTAAAATTTTGGATGTATATCAAAGCCTCCACTTAAAATCACTCCATTTGTATTTGCAAGCAAAGATTTTATCGCTTCTTTTTCACAAAAGGGTATGATGAAAACGCCTAAATTTTTTTCCTCGCACTTTAAGAGCTTATCAACATAAGCTACATTAAGATAGTATTTTTTCTTAAAAATTTCCTTTTTAAGCTTTAAAACACTTGCAGAAATTCCTATAATCATCGTTTTTACCCTCAACGCATGAGATAAAGAAGCAAAAGAGAAGTTTTAAACTTAAGCATAAAAGTCCTTTTTTTAGACTATAAAATCAATCAAAGCTTCAAACCAAACTTTGATAGAGACAATGTAGCATAAGTAAGTTTAAGTTTGTCTTAATATTTTTTCTAAGACTAAATTTTGTTTTTCAATTTGACACAAATTTATTTTGATTGACTTTGAATTCTTTTTAAGTTATGCAAAAGCCTTGCTTCATCACCAAAACCCTTACTTTCATAAAATTTCAAATCTTTTGCAAGGTATTTTTGCTTCACATAGCCACCAAAATCATGCGGATAAAGATAGTTTTTAGAAGCTGGGTTGTTATTGTCTAAGTGAGGCAGTATAGGCAAAGCTTCATTTTCATCAAGCCAAGCAAGAGCTTTGTTTATAGCTTTGTAAGATGAGTTTGACTTGATAGAACTTGCAAGATACACCACACATTGTGCAAGTATAATGCGCGCTTCTGGATAGCCTATGTTTTTTACTGCATTGAGTGTGGAAGTTGCTAACACAAGGGCATTACAATCTGCATTGCCTATATCCTCGCTTGCAAAGATCACCAAACGTCTTGCGATAAAATCCGCACTTTCTCCACCCTGAATCAAAGCAGCTAGATAATAAAGTGCGGCATCTACATCACTACCCCTTAAACTTTTTATCAAAGAACTAGCCAAGCGATAATGCGTATCTTTTGAGCTTGTGCCATCTTTTAAAGCACTTGCCCTTAAGCTTTTAAGCGTTTTAAGGCTGATATGTTTTTCATCAAGAACTAAGGCGTATTCAAGCAAATTTAAAAGTGAGCGAGCATCTCCACTTGAGCTATGTAGCAAATACGCCTTTGCGTCCTCATCGATTGCAAATTCAAGCTTTGTTTTTACTCTTTGAAACAAAGCTTGCAAATCCTCTTGTTTTAAAGCCTTAAACTCAAAAAGCATACTTCTACTTCGTATGCCCGAACTAAGCACAAAATAAGGATTTTCAGTGCTTGCTCCGATTAAGATACACTGAGCATTTTCCAAAGGCACTAAAAGCATTTCTTGCTGGGTTTTTGAAAGGCGGTGAATTTCATCGATGAAAATCAAGGGCTTGTAAAGGCTATTTTCATATTTTGCAAAAAGCTTTCTAAGCTCTTCAAGCTTAAAACTTCCTCCATCAAATTCATAAAAATCAAGCCCAAACTCAAAAGCTACAGCCCTTGCAAAGCTGGTTTTTCCACATCCTGCTGGTCCAAAAAAGATACTATGGGGCAGTTTTTGTTTAGCCAAAAAGCTTTGAAATATCCTTTTAAGCTCATCTTGCCCGCAAAGCTCATTAAGCTTTTTTGGGCGAAAATATAGAGCAAGATTTTGCATTTTATCTTATAATCTTTTTTTATTCTTTGTAAAGCTCAAAAGCCTTGTCTTGACTAAGTTTTCTATCTCCAACAAGCACTTCATCGTTAAGCTTGATTTGAGTAATGTTCTCATTTTTACCCTCAAGCTCGTATTTCATCGTATAAGCATTGTCTTTTTGCACAAAAAACTCGTCCATATCAAACCAAATAAGCACTGGAAAAATAGCACTTGGCAAAATCTCACTATGAGCGTTTAAAAGCACACTGAAATTACTCGAATCACTTTTTGCCAAGCCACTAAGCTTGAATTTTTTACCCTTAGAACTTGCTGAAAAGTCATTCAGCACAATTTCAGCTTTTGAGCGAGCAAAAAGCTCAAACAACTCTTCATTATCAAGCAAACTTTCATGATCGATCCAAGGATTGCTTGAAATCAAAAGCTCTTTAGGTAAGTCTTTAGCATTCATATCAAGGTTGATTGCATGTAGGTTAAGCTGCATTTGCTTTGATTTAAAATCCTCAATCTTAAGCTTTATACTCAAATCATCTAATTCTTCGCCCATTTTTCCCATGCTTTCCATCACAACTTTTGAGATATTAATATCATCATAAAGCTCTATATTTTCAGCACTCAAATGTGATTTTGAAGCAACAATGCCTTGAGCATCAATATAATCTTGCAAAAATACAGGCTGCAAAAATCGCTCTTCGTATGCAAAATTTGTGAATTTAAAATGTAAATAAGAAAATGAAAAGTCAAATTCTTTAGTCTTTAAAGCAAAAGAATTTAAGCTTGAGTCCTTATTGACATTTACTTTCAACACAAAATCTTCAAGCTTAAACTCAAAAATATCCTCATTAAAATTTATATTTGTGGGCTTAAATTCAAGATCTAAGCTTTGATTAAATTTGAATTTTCCATTTAATGTCAGAAAAATTTCTTCTTGTATGCTTTGTTTAAGAGAAGCTGGGCTAAAAAAATTCGCCACAAAAGTATTTGGAGCAAAATAGCTATTATGAAAAGTGATCTCAACTTTTATAGGCTCTGCAAAAGCTGCCAAACTTTCATCATCGATTACAAAATTTGCAGAAGAGCTAAAAAATCCTTTTTTTAACTCAACATCTGTCAGTGCATATTGACTTGAAACTTGCTCAAAAAATTTCAAGTTAAGTCCCCTTACAAATGCAACTTGAGCTAAATATAAAACAAACAAAATGATGATTACGCTCGAAAAAATAACGCTTTTTTTCATTGGTTATGCCTTTTGTGGAATGTTAAAGCTGTATTTTAATATATTTTTTTAAAAAAACTTCTTAAAAAATACTTTGTTCTAAGAAAACGATACTTTTCAGCTTGTATTTTGATTAATGAAATTTGGTTAAAATACACTTTTAGCTTCAAACTAAGGATAAATCATGAAAATTCTTATCAGCGGTGGGGCTGGGTATATAGGCTCTCACACCTTAAGGCAGTTTTTAAATACCAAACATGAACTTTGCGTTTTAGATAATCTTTCTAAAGGCTCAAAAATCAATCTTGATGCCTTGCAGACTTTAAGAAAATTCAGCTTTTTTGAGCAAGATTTGGCTGATTTTAAGGCGGTAAAAAAGCTTTTTAAAGAGCAAAAATTTGACGCTGTGGTGCATTTTGCAGCTAGCATTGAGGTGTTTGAGAGTATGAATGATCCTTTAAAATACTATCTTAATAACACCGCAAATACTTCAAATCTTATTCAAACTTGCCTTGAAGAAGGGGTAAATAAATTCATCTTTTCAAGCACGGCTGCAACTTATGGTGAGCCAAGCACTCCTGTAGTTAGCGAGACAAGCCCCCTTGCACCCATCAATCCTTATGGACGCTCTAAACTCATGAGCGAAGAGGTTTTGCGTGATGCAAGTATGGCAAAGCCTGAATTTAAGCATTGTATTTTAAGGTATTTTAATGTGGCAGGAGCGTGCATGGACTTTGATATAGGACAACGTTATCCAAAAGCGACTTTGCTTATCAAAGTAGCAGCTGAATGTGCAGCTGGCAAGAGGGACAAGCTTTTTGTATATGGAGATGATTATGAGACTAAAGATGGCACTTGTGTGAGGGATTTTATCCATGTTGATGATATAGCCAGCGCACATTTAGCCGCTCTTGATTATCTTGAGAGTAATGATAGCAATGTCTTTAATGTGGGCTATGGGCACGGCTTTTCAGTCAAAGAAGTCATTTGTGCGATGAAAGAAGTTAGCGGGGTTGATTTTAAGGTAGAACTTGCACCTCGCAGGGCTGGTGATCCTAGTATTTTAATCTCAAATGCTGATAAGATCAAAAGTCTTACAAGCTGGAAGCCAAAATTTGATGATTTAAAACTTATTTGCAAAAGTGCTTATGAGTGGGAAAAGAAGTGTTAAAAGACTAAGATAACTTTCATTGAAAAGGGGCTTAAGCTTTTAAGAGTAAAAACTTAAGCCTTTTTTGCAAATCATTGTATATTGTTTTGATTTTCTGATGTTTCTTCTAAGCTCTCTTTTTTATATACATAGCTTTTATCTAGAGCTAAAATCCACAACATTATCCAACTTATAAAAGGAATGCAAAGTGCGATTTTAAAACCCAGACTCACTTCAAATCTTCTTCCTAGATTTACATAAACAAAACAATAACATATGTATATTGCGATAGTAGCTATACCACCTAATGCAGATTCTTCTCCTGCAACTGCGGAGAGTATAAATCCAATCACAATAACAACCACAAGCAGCGCCCCTAAAGCTTCATCTTTAGCTACTTTACCTAGCATATAGAAATTATAAAATGGCACAAAAGCAGCCCAAGCATTAACATTAGCTTTTTTAAAGATCAAATAAAATGGTAAGAATATCACACAAAATATCCCTACAATCACCACTAACGCACCGATGTCGCCCATCATTTACTCCTTTTTAAATAAATAAAGCGTGATAATATCAAAAAAAAAAAAAAAAAAAAATCAAGTGCGAGTATATAAAAAATTATTTTTTAAAAAATTTATATCAAAAATGATGGAAAAATATCATTGTATTATAAAATCAATCCCATGTAAATTTATTTTCTACTTTTTGTATCCTAAGTATTTAAAAATTTAAGCTAGAATTTGGCATTCACAAAGGAAAAATATGCTTAAAAAACTTTTTGCTGTTTTATCGAAGCAAGATAAACGCTTTTTATTCGCCTTGCTTGCTTTTTCTGTGTTTATTTCTTTTATAGAAAGCTTTGCTATAAGTCTTATCATGCCTTTTGTGAGCTTAGCAAGTGATTTTTCTTATTTTCAAAGCAATGCCTTTTTAAAGAGTTTTTTTAGCAAATTTAGCCTAAGTGAGTATGAATTTGTCGCTCTTTTTGGGCTTTTTTTAATCCTTTTTTATCTTTTTAGAGCCTTTTTAAATGCCCTTTATTTTCATCTTTTAGCGCGTTTTTCTAAGGGGCGGTTTCATTTTTTTGCTTTGAGAATTTTTAAGCGAGTTTTGTTTTTAAATTATGAACGCTTTACTCAAAAAAAATCAAGTGAAATCATCAAAACCATTTCTAATGAAACTTACAATCTTAGCACCATGATTGCTTCTTTTATGCTTTTTTTAAGTGAAAGTTTTGTGCTGCTTTTAATTTATATTTTACTACTTTTAGTTGATTATAAAATCACTTTGTTTTTATCGGTTTTTTTGCTTATAAATGCTTTTATTTTACTGCGTCTTTTAAGTCCGGCTATAAAGCAAGCTAGCATTAAAAGAGAAAAGGCGATGAGTGGCTTTTTTGAGAGCTTAAATACAAATTTAAGCAATTTCAAGCTCATTAAACTTAAAGGCGAAGAACAAAGCGTTGCAAGGCTTTTTGGCGAACAAAGCAAGCTTTTTTCAAAGGCAAATATCAGCAGTGAAAGCATTAATGCCTTGCCAAGAATTTATCTTGAAGCAGTTGGTTTTTGCGTTTTGATTTTCATCGTGATCTTTTTACTTTGGCAAAATAAAGGCGATGTAAGAAGCTCTTTAGCGATGATTTCTATCTTTGTGCTAGCACTTTACCGCCTTATGCCTTGTGCAAACCGCATTATCACAAGTTATCATGATTTGCTTTATTATAAAAACTCGCTTGACATTATCTATAAAAGCCTAAATGAGCCTTATGAAAGGCTTGAAGATGAAAAAATCAGCTTTGAAAAAAAGATAGAAGTTAAGGATTTAAGCTTTCATTATGAGGGCAAAAAAGACTTATTTCATGGGCTTAATTTCACTCTTAAAAAAGGCGAAAAAATAGCCTTTATAGGACAAAGTGGCAGTGGAAAAAGTAGCTTTGTGGATATACTTTGCGGGCTTTTAAAACCAAAGGCTGGGCAAATTTTAGTTGATGATAGCGTGCTGAGTGAAAAAAATCTCAAAGCTTATCGTCAAAAAATAGGCTATATCCCTCAAGAAATTCATCTTTATAATGATACCTTAGCCTTTAATATAAGCTTTGAGCAAAATTTTGATGAAAAAAGACTACACAAAGTCATAGAACAAGCCAATCTTAAAAATTTTGTCTCAAATTTAAAAGAAGGCATATATACTCAAATTTCAGATTCCACCCTAAGTGGAGGACAAAGACAACGCATAGCCATAGCAAGAGCACTTTACACAGAGCCTGAAATTCTCGTGCTTGATGAGGCTACTTCAGCCCTTGATAATGAAAGTGAGGCAAAAATCATGAATGAAATTTATGATTTAAGCAAGGATAAAACCCTCATCATCATCGCTCATCGTTTAAGCACTATTAAGCATTGTGAAACGATTTATAAACTAAAAGCTGGGATTTTAAGCAAACTTGATGCTAAGCAAAAAGAGCTGATTTTATCTCGGTATAAAGAAGAAAAATGAAAATTTGTTTTATCATCGCGAGTTTAGGAAATGGCGGAGCTGAACGCGTTTTAGTCAGTCTTGCTAATGAGTTTTGTAAAAAACATAGTGTGCAAATCATTAAATTTGATGATAAAGAAAGCTTTTATAAGCTTGATGAGAGCATATATTTAAAAGAACTGCCTAAGTTTAACTGGCAGAATTTATATCATAAAATAGCAAGCAGGATAAAGAAATTCCTTGCTTTAAGAAAGGCGATGAAAGAGGCTAAGGCTGATATTTTCATCTCTTTTTTAGATACTACGAATATCGCTTGTGTGTGGGCTAAAATAGGCTTAAAATCGCCCTTAATCATCAGCGAGCATAGCACACAAAGTTATTTAAAAAGCAAAATTTGGCGTTTTTTAAGAAGGCTAAGTTATCCGCATGCTCAAGCTTTAACCGTGCTTTCTTTGCAAGATAAAAGCTATTATGAAGCCTTTGTAAGCAAGGTTGAGCTTATCTTTAATCCTTGTCATTTTAGCATATGCCAAAATCCTAAAAAAGAAAATTTAGTGCTTTTTGTAGGCAGGCTTGATGCTAATAAAAACCCAGCCCTTTTTTTAAGGGCAATTTCAAATTTAAGTGCTGATTTAAGAGCAACTTACCGCTTTTGTATAGCAGGAGATGGCGAGCTTAAAGATGAGCTTATCTTGCAAGCACAAGAACTTGGCATAAAAGTGGAGTTTTTAGGCAGGGTAAAAGATATGCAAAGCCTCTATGAAAAAGCAAAAATTCTTTGCCTTTGCTCCTTTGTGGAGGGCTTGCCAACGGTTTTGATCGAAACTTTGTTTTTTAAAATCGCTCGCATAAGCACAGATTATGTCAATTCAGCTAGGGATTTAATTAGTCCAGACTTTGATGGCTTTTTAGTGGCACTTGATGATGAAAAGGCTATGGCTAAGGCTTTAGAAAAGCTAATGAGTGATGAGAGCTTAAGAGAACAAATCGCACAAAAAGCCTTAAAACGATGTGAAAATTTTTCAATTCAAAATATTGAAAAACAATGGTTTAAACTCATAAGCGAGCTACAATGAAGCCCTTTTTATCAGTTTTAATTTGCACTTATAATAGACTAGAGCTTTTAAAACAGGCTTTACAAAGCGTGCTAGAGCAAGACTTTAAAGACTTAGAAATCATCATTAGCGACGATCACTCAAATGATGGCACAAAAGAGTTTATCAACACTTTTGCAAAAAATGAGCCTCGCCTTAAATACAGCCTTAATACCAGCTATAAAAAGGGTCCAAATGGAAATAAAAATAATGCCCTTGATCAAGCAAGGGGCGAGTATATTTTGTTTTTAGATGATGATGATATGCTTTTAAATGGGGCTTTAAGCACGCTTGTAAGTAAAGTTAAAGAGGGCTTTTCTCATGTTTTTGGCAATTGCTTGCTTGAAAAAGATGGGGTTTTAAGCACTGAATTGAGTGGAAAAGGCTTTACTAAGGATAGTGAAGTAAGCAAAAAAGACTTTTTGCTAGGTAAGATGAATGGGGAATTTTTGGGTATGTTTAAAAAATCCTTGCTTGAAAACAGCCGTTTTGATGAGAATTTTTGGGGCAATGAAAGTGTGCTTTGGCTGAACTTATATAAAGAAAAAAGCTTTTATATACACAAGGCTTTGAGGATTTATCGTATCAAAAGAGCAGATAGTGTTACAAATCAAGCCTTTTTAAAGGCTGATCGTGTGTATTTAGGCTATGCAAAGATGGCTGAGCTTTTAGAATGTGAGCTTAAAAAGACTAAGGATAAAGATTATAAAGCTGCTACAGCAATGCAGTATAAAATGGCAGCTTATTATGCAAAGATGGCAGGACTTTATAAAAAAATGTATATTTATCTTTTTAAAAGCCTTAGTATAAAGCCTAATTTTCCAGCACTAGCCTTGCTTTGTTTAAGTTTTGTTCCAAAAGCAATGTTACAATATTTTTCAAAAATCAGAGTGAGTTTAAAGTGCAAAAATTAGGAATTTTTATCTATTCTTTAGGAAGCGGTGGGGCTGAACGCGTCGTGGCTACGCTTTTGCCATCTTTGTCTTTGTTTTATGAGGTGCATATTATCTTGATGAATGATAAAATTTCTTATGAGCTTGAAAACGCTCAAATTCACTTGCTTGAAAACTCAAAGCCAAGTGAAAATGCACTTTTAAAATTCCTTAAACTTCCATTTTTGGCTCTAAAATACAAAAAACTTTGCAAAAACTTAAAGTTAGATAAGCAATTTGTCTTTTTAAACCGCCCAAATTATATAGCCTTGCTTGCTAGAATTTTTGGCTTAAAAACCCCTCTTATCATCAATGAATGCACCACTCCAAGTGTGATGTATCAAAGCCTTAGCCCAACTTCACTTGTGAATAAATTTTTAATACAATGGCTGTATCCAAAGGCTGATTTAATCCTAGCAAATTCTAAGGGCAATCAAGAGGATTTAATTTTAAATTTTAACATCAATGCTAGCAAATGCAAACTCCTTTATAATGCCATTGATTTAGAAAAAATCACACAAAAAGCAAATGAGCCTATAGACTTTAAGGATGATTTTATACTCAGCATCGGTAGGCTTGATAAGGGTAAAAATCACGCTCTTTTAATCAAAGCTTATGCAAGGCTTGATACAGAGCTAAAGCTTCTTATCTTAGGCGAGGGCGAGCTCAAAGACGAGCTTGAAAGCTTGATAAAAAGCTTAAATTTAAAAGAAAAAGTCTTTTTGCTTGGCTTTGATAATAATCCTTACAAATACCTAAGCAAATGTAAATTCTTTGCCTTTGCTTCAAGCTTTGAGGGCTTTTCAAATGTCTTAATAGAAGCCTTAGCTTGCCATTGCGCTGTGCTTAGTTCAGATCATAAAAGCGGGGCTAAAGAGCTTTTTGGGGATAATGAATTTGGACTTTTAGTCAAGGTAAATGATGAAAATGCCATGTTTGAGGGCTTAAAAATCATGATAGAAAATGAAAGCTTAAGAAAAGCCTATCAAGAAAAAGCTTATCAAAGAGCTAAAAACTTTGATAAAAACGAGATCGCTAAAAAAGCTTTAGAGTTCTTAAAAAGCTGTGAAATCAAGGAAAACTAAGATGAAAAAAAATCAAAATTCACATAAAAAAACAGAATTCTTAAAAACAAATTTCTTTGATAGGGTTCAACTCTCACTCAAAAACGAATTGTTTTTATATATAGCCTTAGCCTTTATTTTTAGTGTGCTATGTAGGCTCTATTGGGTGTTTTGGGCAAGTGAGTTTAGTGAGTTTTATTTTAATGATGAGCTTATGATTATCTCAAATGATGGATATGCTTTTGCTGAGGGTGCAAGAGATATGATTGCTGGCTTTCATCAGCCAAATGACTTATCTTATTTTGGCAGCTCCTTATCTACGCTGACTTATTATCTTTATAAGCTCACGCCTTTTAGTTTTGAAACTATCATCTTATATATGAGCGTGTTTTTTAGCTCCCTTGTTGTCGTGCCTGTTATGCTTATTGCTTATGAATATAAAATGTTAAAAGCTGGCTTTTTAGCAGCCTTACTTGCAAGCATTGCCAATAGCTATTATAACCGCACTATGGCAGGGTATTATGATACTGATATGCTTGCTATTGTGCTTCCTTGCTTTGTGCTGTATTTTATGATCAGGCTTATCATCAAAAAAGATAAATTCTCCCTCATCACCCTGCCCTTTGTGATGATGTTTTATCTTTGGTATTATCCCTCAAGTTATACTTTAAATGTTGCTTTTGTAGGGCTTTTCTTGCTTTATACTCTTGCTTTTCATCGACAAGAAAGGATAAATTATGAGGCTTTAAGCTTTATGCTTATCGCACTTGCTCCTATTGCTTGGTTTTATCAAGCTGCAATTTTAGCCTTACTTTTTGCATTTTTCAATCTCACAACTCGTTTTTTTACACTCAAAGCTTTAATTTGGCTTTTGATCTTAAGCCTTGTTTTTCTTTTTTTAAGCGGTGGGCTTGATCCTATTTTATATCAGCTTAATTTTTACATCTTTAAAAGTGCTGCTGTAGGAAGCGTGAGTGAGAGTTTTAGCTATTTTAATGTCAATCAAACCATACAAGAAGTAGGAAGCATAGATTTATCAGTCTTTATGCAAAGAATTGCAGCCAGTGAGCTTGCCTTTATATGTGCGGTTTTGGGCTTAATCTTACTCATCAAAGATCACAAAAGCTTTTTACTAGCCTTACCTATGCTCGCACTTGGTTTTTTGGCTTTACGCGGGGGACTTAGATTTACCATTTATGCGGTGCCTGTGATGGCTCTTGGCTTTGGGTATTTTGTATATTTTTTAGTCCTTAAATTAGCTCACTTTAGGCTAGCAAAGCCCATTATACTCACTTTTGCACTCATTATCAGTTTAGGTTTTGCTTTAAAGCATATCTACGAATACAAAGCCCCAAGCGTGTTTAATGCAAATGAAGCTCGAATTTTAGATAGGCTTAAAAGTATAGCTAGTGCTGAAGATTATGTGCTTGCGTGGTGGGATTATGGTTATCCTGTGCGATATTACAGCGATGTTAAAACCTTAGCTGATGGAGGCAAGCACTTAGGCAAGGACAATTTTTTACCATCTTATGCTCTAAGTTTTGATCAAGTAAGCGGGGCAAATTTAGCAAGATTAGGTGTTGAATACACCGAAAAAAGTTTTTATGATAAAAATGACAGCCTTTTGCAAGCTGATCTTTTAAAAGCTATGATGAGAGATTATAATGCAAGTGAAGCAAGCTTGTTTTTACATGCTCTTAAGTATAAAAACTTCAAAGCAAATGAAAAAACAAGGGATATTTATTTTTATTTACCAGCTCGTATGTCGCCTATTTTTCCAACTGTAGCGAGCTTTTCACATATTGATTTGCAAAATGGGCAGATTAATGATCCTTTTGTTTTTAGCACAGCTTTAGCTTTAGGAAAAGATGAAAAAACAGGCTTTTATTATTTAAGCAATGGTATGTTTTTAAGCGATGATTTTACACATATAATGCTTGGTGAAAATGCCTATGCGATCAAGGCTGTATATGAATTTGACTCTATAAAAGATGCTTCTTTTAAGCAAAGAATGATTGATGAAAATGGTAATTTTTATGTATTTTATCTTAAAGAAAGCTTAAGTTATCCTATGCAATTTATCATTATGGATAAAACAATGTTTGATAGTCTATTTGTCCAGCTTTTTTTCTTTAATAATTACGACAAAGATTTATTTGAACCAGTCATTTTAGATAAAGATGCGAAAATTTATAAGCTTAAGCGTTAGGTAAAGCTGTGAGAGTAGGATTTTTAAGCCATAGTGGGGCAAGTGTATATCATTTTAGAATGCCTATAATTAAGGCTTTGGAGGCAAGAAATGATGAAGTTTTACTCATCTTACCAAAAGATGAATACGCTTTAAAGCTTGAAAAAATGGGTTTTAAGGTTGTTTTTTATGAGCTAAAAAGAAGCTCTATCAACCCTTTTGTAGTGTTTTTGAACTTTCTCTCGCTTTTAAAGCTTTTAAAAAAGCTTAAACTCGATCTCATTCAAAGTGCAGCTCACAAAAGCAATACCTTCGGGCTAATCGCTGCAAAATTTGCAAAAATTCCTTATAAACTCGCGCTTGTTGAGGGCTTAGGTAGCTTTTATATCGACAATGACTTAAAAACTCGCCTCGTTCGCCTTAATATAGAGCTTTTATACAAAATTTCTTTTACAATCGCTGATAAATTCATCTTTGTAAATGAAAGCAACGCTCATTTTATGCAAAATCTTGGCTTAAAAGAGGAAAAAATCATCATCATCAAATCAGTTGGTATAAACTTAAGACAATTTTTTCCTATGATTGTAAGCAAAGAGCAAAAAGAGCATTTTTTCAAAGAACACAAACTTGATCCTCATAAACCTTTGGTTATAATGGTTGCAAGGGCTTTATGGCACAAGGGTATAAAAGAATTTTATGAAGCAGCTTTAAGCTTAAATAACTTTGCAAATTTTATTCTTGTTGGCGGACGCGATGAGAACAAATCTTGTGCTGATTTAAAGTTCTTAAATGGAGGCAAAGTGTGCTATCTAGGCTCAAGAGAAGACATCGCTTTTTTGCTTAACCTAAGCGATATTTTTGTCCTACCAAGCTATAAAGAAGGCTTCCCGGTCAGTGTTTTGGAAGCAAAAGCGTGTAAAAAAGCTGTGGTGGTAAGTGATTGTGAAGGTTGCGTGGAAGCTGTAAGAAACGGCGTTGATGGACTTTGGGCAAAAACTGCAGATAGTAAAGACTTAAGTGAGAAAATCAAACTCTTACTCGATGATGAAAGATTAAGAGTAAATTTAGCCAACAACGCTTATAAAGACGCTCTAAACTACGATGAAAATCTCATCGCTGCAAGGTATTTAAAGCTTTATGATGAGCTTATGAAAGTTAGAATTTATGAAGCACAAAACAAAATAAACTTTAATTAAATTTTGCTCTGCGTTTTAGATCAGCTCTTTATGTAATTATTTTTTCTTTTTGTCCTAAAAATATCCCCCTAGGGGGCTTACTAAAAAATTTATTTTATACTATAATCTTTTAAAAAATTTTATAACAACAAGGAGTGTAAATGTTTAGAAAGTATTTGTTGCTGGTATTAAGTGCTGTTTTTTTATTTGCAGCTACGCCAAAAGATACTATAGTTATCGGTGTTGAAAATGAACCAGAAAGGATCAATCCTGTATTTAGCGAAGACCATGACGCTGCAATAGGACTCATTTTTTCTGGACTTGTTCATTTTGATCAAAATATGCAGGCTCAACCCGATCTTGCAAAATCTTGGAGTATAAGTAAAGATGGCTTAAGCTATGAATTTGAATTACGTAATGATATACTTTGGCATGATGGGATTAAATTTAGTGCAAAAGATGTGCAATTTACACTTCAAACTTTAATCGACCCTAAACTTAATGCACCAACAAAGGCAAATTTTGAAAACATAAAAAAGATTGAACTTATCAATGATTATAAGATTAAAATCACACTTTCCCAGCCTTTCCCAGCTCTTTTAGACGCTTTGAGCTTAGGCATACTACCTGCTCATTTGCTTGAAGGTAAAGATATAAATCTTGATAAATTTAATCAAAATCCTATAGGCACAGGACCTTTTAAACTTAAACAATGGAAAAAAGGGCAATTCATGATCCTTGAAGCAAATGAAAATTTTTATCTTGGCAAAGTGCAAAGTAAAAAACTCATACTTAAGCACCAACCAGACCCTAATGTAAGTGCAATTGAGCTAAAGGCTGGAAACTTAGATGTTGCTTTAGCGAGCTTTGAGTTGGTAAAAGATTTTCAAAATGATAAAAATTTCAAAGTTTTAATCGAAAAAAGTGCTGATTACAGAGCTTTAATGTTTAATTTTAAAAATGAAATTTTAAAAGATAAAGCAGTAAGACTAGCTTTAAATTATGCTGTAGACAGAAAAGCTGTTGTTGAAAAATTATTACACTCGCTTGGAAGTGAGGCGTATCAACCCTTGCAAATATCTTGGGCAAGTCCATTGAAATATCAAAAATTTGATTATGATCTTGCAAAAGCTTCGCAAATTTTAACCCAAGCAGGCTATAAGAAAAATTCTAAAGGAATTCTTGAAAAAAATGGTAAGACTTTGAGCTTTGAAATTTATACCATGAGCAACGATCCTTTGCGCGTAGCATTAATTAATTTACTTGTAAGCGAATTTAAAAAACTTGGTATTGAAGCAAAGGGCATAGCAAAGCCTTCTGGAAGCTTTGATTATACTAAGGTTGATAGCTTTTTAGTGGGCTGGGGCAGTCCTTATGATCCAGATTTCCATACCTTTAGAGTATTTGCAAGTGAAAAGATTAATCAAAATGGCTGGAATTTTGGGCATTATAGCAATGAAAAAGTAGATAAAGCTTTAATTAAAGCAAGAACTAGCCTAGATAAAAATGAGCGACAAAAAGCGTATGCTGAGTTTATCAATGCTATTCACGATGATCCTCCTTATATATTCATAGCGTATTTAAAATTTGCTTTGGTTTATAATAAAAACATAAGTGGCATTAAACCTTATGTTTTAGGACATCATGGTGTGGGTTTCACACTCAATGCTTGGCAATGGCAAAAAAAATAGAGTTTTAAGCATTGTTTGTTTTTAAGCGTTTATTCTGTGCTTTTATACTTGTTTTCGTGGTGGGTTTTTTATGCCTTATGCTTATTCATTCAAGCAAAGGAAGTGTTGTGTTTGCAAGCTCACCACAAGCAGTAAATGAGCAGATAAAAATACAGATTGAAAGCAATCTTAATCTTGATAAGCCTCTTTTGGAACAATACCTCAGTTGGGCTAAGGGCGTTTTAAAGGGAGATTTTGGCTTTTCTTTGATTAATGGTGAATCTGTGAATAATATCCTTAAAGAACGCTTACCCCATACCTTAACACTGACTATAAGTGCTTTTGCACTTTTATTTTTCTTAAGTTTATTTCTTGGAGTTTTAAGTGTGATTTATAGAGATACTTTGTTTGATAGAATTATCAACATTGTCTGTATGAGTTTTTTTGCCCTACCAAGTTTTGCTTTAAGTTTGGCTCTTATTCTTGTATTTAGTGTATTTTTAGGAATTTTTCCAAGTTCTGGTGTGAGCGATCTTGGTTTTGAACAAGATTTTTTTAATAAAATCTTACATCTTATCTTACCTGTTAGTGCTTTGGTATTATCCCATCTTGCAGTATTTTTAAGATTAACAAGAACAGCTTTAATAGAGAGTTTAAATCAAGGCTTTATTGAAGCAGCTTTTGCAAGAGGATTGAGTATAAAAAGAATTTATTTTCATTTTATACTTATCCATGCTTTAAGCTCTATTATCACCTATTTTGCTGCTTCTTTTGTAAGTTTTATCATGAATGCAGTGGTGATAGAAAATGTTTTTGCTTATGAGGGTATAGGAAATTTGCTTGTTAAAAGTATTTTGTTTAAAGATTATCCTATCGTTCTTGCTATACTTAGCTTAAGTATTATTGCAGTTACTTTGGTTAATATCTTTGCTCAATATCTTTGCAAAATAATCAATCCAAGGCAAATTTATGCGTAAGATTTTGATTTTAAGTCCATTTCTTTTTTGCTTATTGTTTGCTTTATTCGTTCCTTTGCTTAGCCCATATGATGCAAATTTAGTCGATCTATCACAGGCTAGACAATACCCAAGCTTCAAGCATTTTTTTGGCACAGATTTACTGGGACGCGATCTTTTTGTGCGTTGTGCTTACGCACTTAGAGTTTCATTTTTTGTTGGATTTATAGCCTCGTTTTTAGCTTTAACCATCGCACTTGTTTATGCCTTTGTTTCAAGATTATTTTTGCATACTTTTTTTCTTGGCGTTATTGACGCTTTGCTTGCTTTGCCTTCTTTAATTATTGTTATGTTTGTGCAAAGTTTTTTAGGCGCAAATTTATTTGTCATGGCTTGTATCATCGCCTTAGCACATTTTGCTTATATCGTTAAGCTTTTAGATAATGAAATTGATAAGGTGCAAAAAACGGACTTTTATCTTTCAGCCATTGTTCTAGGAAGCACAAGATTAAAAGCTTTATTAAGACAGGTTTTACCGGCAAGTCTTAATATAATCCTTGTTATTTTTATACTTAATATAGCTCATGCTATAGGCAATGAAGCAAGTTTAAGTTTCTTTGGGCTGGGTGTAAATTTAGGGGAGGCGAGCTTGGGAATTTTACTTAGCGAGGGAGCAAAAGCTATTTTTATCGGTGCATGGTGGCTTGTGGTTTTTCCATTATTTTTTTTATTATTACTTATATTACCCTTGCTCGCTTTAGCTAATTTTTTACAAGATAGTTTGGGAGTAAAAATTTGATTTGCTGTGAAAAACTCAATGTTTGTTTTCAAAATAAGGCTTTACTAAAGGACATCAGTTTTCATCTTAAAGAACATGAGATATTAGGGATTATAGGTAAAAGCGGTAGTGGTAAGAGCTTGTTGGCTAAATCCTTAATAAAACTCTTGGATAAAAACCTTTCTTTAAATGCAAAAAAGTGCGAAGTTAATTCTTTTGATATACTTCAATGTAAAAATTTGCAAGATTTAAGATCGCAAGTTGCATACATCTTTCAAGATTCTAAGGCAAGCTTTCATCCTTTTTTGGATATAGGAAGGTATTTTGAAATTTGTCTTAAAACACATACTCAGCTCACTTCTAAAAAACTTAAAGAACTTGCTTTTATATATTTTGATGCTTGTTTGCTTAAAGATAAAGAAAGAATTTGGCATAGCATGCCTTATCAGCTTAGCGGTGGAATGGCAATGAGAGTGCAATTTGCCCTAGCCCTAGCCTGTGGAGCAAAAGTGCTAATTTGCGACGAATTAACAAGTTCTCTTGATCAAAAAAATATAGACAAAATTAGTCAAATTCTAAACAATATAAAAAATAATACAAGCCTTATACTCATCTCTCATGATCTTGATTTTATCAAGCAACTTAGCGACAAAATCATTGTGCTTGAAAAAGGAGAAATTGTTGAGCAAGGCTTAAAAGCTGATTTTTTTCAAAATCCACAAAGCCTATATGCTAGGGAATTACTCAAGCTTTACGAAAGGCAAATATGCTTTTAAGAGTAGAAAATCTTACCAAACAATACGCCTTCAAAAAACATTTTTATAGTAATCTTGAATTTATAAAAATTTTTAAGGAATTGAATTTTTCTTTAAAGATTGGTGAAAATTTACTCATAGAAGGAGAAAGTGGTAGTGGTAAGAGCACGCTTGCCCGAATTTTATGTATGATTGAAAAACCAAGCTCTGGAAAAATTTTTTTTGAAGATAAAAATATTTTTTCACTTAATTTTGAACAACAAAGACAGCTAAGAAGACATATACAATATGTTTTTCAAGAACAAAAACTCGCTCTTAATCCCTATAAAAAAGCAAAGCAACTCATTGATGAAATCTATGAAAATTTTAATCTTAAAGTCAATCTAAAAGCTTTTGATGGGCTTTTAGAACTTTTTGAATTTGATAAAAGCTTCTTGAACCTAAAAGCGCAGCAACTTAGCGGAGGAATGGCAAGTAGGCTAGGACTTATTAGGGCTTTGCTCCCTTCTCCTAAGCTGTTAATATTAGATGAAATAAGTGCTTGTCTTGACTTGAGTGCAAGCATTAATATACTTTCTTATCTTAAAAAGCTTCAAGATCAAAGGCAAATTAGCTATGTTTTCATCTCTCATCAAAAAGAACTTTTTTTGAATTTTAAGCCTAAAATCATCACATTGAACTAAAGATTGTCAAATATATCTATTTTCTCTCTAAATAAAGCAAGTAAAATATTTTAGAGTGAAAAACTCATTAAATTTCATTTAACAAAACACATTATAATCAAGCTTTTAAAGCACAACTTAAAACAAAGAAAGATTATGTATAAACACTTTTTCAAACGCGTTTTGGACTTTTTAGCAGCTTTGTTTTTGCTTATTTTACTTAGCCCTTTAATGCTTTTTGTAGCTTTCATACTTAAACTCGTGCAAGGGGGCGTGATTTTTACGCAGGCTCGTCCGGGTTTAAATGAAAAGATATTTAAAATTTATAAGTTTAAAACTATGAGTGATGAAAGAGATGAAAAAGGTGAGCTTTTGCCAGATGAAGAGCGTTTAAAACCCTTTGGCAAGCTTGTTCGCTCGCTCAGCCTTGATGAACTTCCTCAGCTTTTTAATGTCTTAAAAGGCGATATGAGTTTTATTGGACCGCGTCCTTTACTCGTTGAGTATCTGCCTTTGTATAATGAAGCTCAAAAACACCGCCATGATATGCGTCCGGGTATTACTGGCTGGGCTCAGGTAAATGGGCGTAATAACATAAGCTGGGCGAAAAAATTTGAGCTTGATCTTTATTATATAGAGCATTGTTCGTTTTTTTTAGATCTTAAAATAGCCTTTTTAACCCTTGAAAAAGTGCTTAAAAGAAGTGGAGTAAATAAAGATGGCAACGCAACCACAAGCAAATTTAATGGCTCAAACTGAAAAAATTTATATTTATGGAGCAAGCGGACACGGGCTTGTGTGTGCTGAAGCGGCTTTAAATATGGGCTATAAAGAAGTGATATTTTTAGATGATGATACAAAAAAAGGCATAAGCTTTAATGAAAGCTTAGAAAAACACGATATTTTCATCGCCATTGGAGCTAATCACACAAGAAAAATCATCTTTGAAAAAGTAAAAAAAGCTGGCTTTAAGTGCGTGAATTTAATCCATTCAAGCGCTATTATAAGCCCAAGTGCAAAGCTTGCAAAAGAAGGTATTTTAATCATGCCTCAAGTTGTTGTAAATGCTAGGGCTGTGATTGAACAAGGTGTGATTTTAAACTCAAGCTCTGTAATCGAGCATGAATGTTTTGTAGATGAGTTTAGCCATATCAGCGTAGGCGCAAAACTTGCTGGAAATGCTAAAGTTGGCAAGCAAAGCCTAGTTGGCATAAATGCTTGCATTTTACCAAATATAAGCTTGGCTCAAAAAAGTACATTAGCAGCTGGGGCAGTTTTAACTCAAAATACAAATCAAAGTGGCGTTTATATAGGCGTGCCAGCAAAATTTATAAAGGAGCAAAAATGAGGTATTTTTTATCCCCACCTCACATGGGTGGCAAGGAGCTTGAGTTTATAGAAGAAGTTTTTAAAAGCAATTATATAGCCCCTTTGGGTGAGTTTGTAAATCGCTTTGAAGAAAGTGTAAAGCACTATACCAAAGCAACAAATGCTCTAGCTTTAAACTCAGCCACAGCAGCACTGCACCTTGCTTTAAGGGTAGCTGGAGTAAAAGAAGGCGATGTCGTGCTTGCTTCAAGTTTTACTTTTATCGCTTCTGTTGCGCCTATTCGCTATCTTAAGGCTAAGCCTGTGTTTATTGATTGTGATGAGACTTTTAATATCGATGTAAATTTGCTTAGAAAGGCTATACAAGAAAGCCCTACACCACCAAAAGCCTTGATTTTAACTTATCTTTATGGCAATGCAGCCAAGCTTGATGAGATTATAAGCCTTTGTAAAGAGCATAATATCATTTTAATCGAAGATGCAGCTGAGGCTCTAGGAAGCTTTTATCAAAATAAGGCTTTAGGCACTTTTGGAGAATTTGGAGCTTATTCATTCAATGGTAATAAAATCATCACCACAAGCGGAGGCGGAATGCTTGTAAGCAAAGATAAAGAAAAGCTCGAAAAAGCAAGATTTTACAGCACTCAAGCAAGAGAAAATAAAATTTATTACGAACACAAAGACTATGGTTATAATTACCGCTTAAGCAATGTTTTAGGAGCCATTGGCGTAGGACAAATGGAAGTTTTAGAAGAAAGAGTGCTGAAAAAAAGACAAATTTATGAGTGGTATAAAGAGTTTTTAGGCGAAACTTTTTGCTTTTTAGATGAATTTCAAAACTCAAGATCAAATCGCTGGCTAAGCACGGCTTTGCTTGATTTTGATACAAATGAACTTTTTGAGTATGAAAAAGAAAGCAAAGCTGGCTTTAAAGAAGCAAACTTACACCCAAAAATTCAAAAGCTTATAAAAGACTTGCAAAATGAGGGCATAGAATCGCGTCCTTTGTGGAAAAGTATGCATACCCAAGAGCTTTTTGAAGGCGAAAAATGCTATATTAACGGCAATAGCGAGCTATTTTTTAAAAAAGGAATTTGTCTTCCAAGTGGTACAACTTTGAGTAAAGACGAGGTAAAACTTATCAGTGAACTTGTGCTAAAAAGCGTCAAAGGCTAATTTATGAGGGATAGTTTTTATAAAAGCAAAAGATTGATCTTTTTTTTGTGCTGTGATTTGATATTATTTGCACTTTCGATTTTTTTGGCTTTTGAGTTACGATTTAGCGGGGATATCCCAAATATCTTTTATGCTGGTATGTTTAAAGCTGGCGTGATTTTGCTTGTGCTTAAAATTGGCTTATTTTTTACCTTTAGAATTTATAAGGTAGCGTGGCGGTTTTTTTCTTTGAATGAAGCGCGCAAGATTTTTGTGGCTTTGGTGCTGGCTGAGCTTATATTTTTAGTGATATTTTATTTTTTTGATGATTTTTTCAACCCTTTTCCAAGAAGCGTTATAGGTATAGATTTTGCCCTTTCTTATATCTTCATCGGCACGCTTCGTATTTCAAAACGCATGCTTGTGGATTTTAGAAAAACGCGTTTTGAGAAAGAAACACCTTGTGTGGTTGTAGGAGCAACTTCAAAGGCTTTACATTTACTCAAAGGTGCCAAAGAAGGATCTTTGGGACTTTATCCAGTAGCCGTAGTTGATGCAAGAAAAGAACTCATCGGCACATATTGTGATAAATTTATCGTTAAAGATAAAAGCAAGCTTGAAGAGTTAAGCAAAGAGGGCGTAAAAACAGCGATCATTGCTCTAAAGCTTGAGCAAGATGAGCTTAAAAAGCTCTTTGATGAGCTTGTGGGATATGGGATAAATGATATCAAACTTTTTTCTTTTACAAGCAATCAAACAAAAGATATCAGCATAGAGGATTTGCTTGCTAGAAAGCCAAAAGACTTAGACAATAACGCTGTGGTAAGCTTTTTAAAAGATAAGATAGTCCTTGTAAGTGGAGCTGGAGGGAGCATAGGAAGCGAGCTGTGTAAGCAATGTATCAAATTTGGGGCTAAAAAGCTCATTATGCTTGATCACAGCGAATACAACTTATATCAGATCAATGAAGATTTAAGCAAACATAAAGAAAAAATCGTGCCTGTAATGATGAGCTTGTTAGATGAAAGCAAGCTTGATACTCTTTTAAGCACGCACAAACCTGATTTGATCTTGCACGCAGCTGCTTATAAACATGTCCCGCTTTGCGAGCAAAATCCGCACGCTGCAGTGGTTAACAACATACTTGCAACAAAGATACTCTGTGATTTGGCTAAGAAAAACAAGGTTAAGCGTTTTGTTATGATAAGCACAGATAAAGCCGTGCGTCCAACAAGTATTATGGGTTGTACAAAACGCGTATGCGAGCTTTATACTTTAAATTCTTCAAGCAAGGATTTTGAGGTTGCTTGCGTGCGTTTTGGCAATGTGCTTGGCTCAAGTGGAAGCGTGATTCCTAAATTTAAAGCTCAAATTGCTGCAAATGAGGCTTTAACCATCACGCATAAAAATATAGTGCGTTATTTTATGCTTGTTAGCGAAGCAGTTCAGCTTGTATTGCAAGCAGCCGCTATTGCTAAAGGTGGCGAGCTTTTCGTGCTTGATATGGGCGAGCCGGTAAAAATCATTGATCTAGCTAAAAAAATGCTTACACTCTCAAACAAACCTGAACTTGGGATCAAAATCACCGGCTTAAGAAAGGGCGAAAAGCTTTTTGAGGAGCTTTTGATCGATGAAAACGATGTTAAAACGCAATATGAGAGCATATTTGTAACCAAGAGTGAGCCTTATGAGCTTGCAAAGTTAAATGAACAAATTCAAACGCTTTGTCTAAGCAAAGATGAGGATATAAGCGCACTTTTAGCCAAAATCGTGCCAGAGTTTAAGCACAACACAAAAGAAGGATAAAATGTATATTAAAGACATACAAAAATTTGAAGAAAATCGCTACAAAGCAAGAGCATATATGAGTTATATACTCACAAGAAATTTACCAAACAAACTCCCTAAGATAGAGCTTTCAAGTGTATTTAATGCCCTTGATAAGCTCGCTCATGAAGTGAAAAACTTTGACGCTTTATATGTGCTTGATCCTTCAGGCAAACAACTTGAAAACACCATCAGTCTTAAAAAGGAATTTTGCACCGGTAAAGGCGAGGATAGAAGCAATAGAGCGTATTTTTATAGGGCTGTGAAATTAAGACGTTGTGTTTTAAGCGATCCTTATCCTTCAAGCTTGCATAATGAGCTTTGTGTAACAGCTTCTATGCCGATTTTTAACGCGCAAAATAAGCTTGAATGCGTTGTGTGTATAGATATGAAACTCGTTGAAATTCTTAAGATTATCCAAGCGAGTCAATTTGAGTTTTTCTTTATGCAGTTTTCTCGCGTGGTGTATTTTTGTTTTGCTTTTGTGCTTTTTATCATCACTTGCTTTTTGCTTCACAGAGGCATTGTTAGCCTTTTTTATCAAAGTGGGATTGAAATTCAACAAATGTTTGAAAGCACGATTGCGATCACTTTAGCCTTGGCTATCTTTGATCTAGCTAAAACCGTGATTGAAGAAGAAGTGCTTATGCGAAGCAAAAAAGAAAAAAGTGGTATTCAAAAAACTATGGTGCGTTTTTTAGGCTCTATTATCATTGCTTTAGCTATAGAGGCTTTAATGCTAGTCTTTAAGCTTGTAACTGGCGAATTATCACAGATGATTTATGCCATTTATCTTATTGTAGGCGTGAGCGTGTTGCTTATCGGCTTGAGTATTTATCTGTTCGCGGTAAAATACAAAGGGGAGTATTTGAGTGATTAAAACAAATTTTTGTTTTATTAATTTAAAAATAAAGAAAAAAATGTTATACTTTGTCTTCGCTTTTTAACTTGAAATAAGCTTAAAAAGGGTAAAATACACAAAAGTTTTTGTATAATCGTTTAAAATTTGAAAGGACAAGTCGTGAAATTGTTAGTTGTTGATGATAGCTCTACGATGAGAAGGATCATTAAAAACACGCTAGAAAAACTAGGACACAGCGAAGTTTTAGAAGCTGAGCATGGCGTTGAAGCTTGGGACTTACTCAGCAAAAATGATGATGTAAAAGTTGTGATTACTGATTGGAACATGCCTGAAATGAATGGGCTTGATCTTGTCAAAAAAATTCGTGCTGAAAAAAAATACGAAGATATGCCTATCATCATGGTTACTACAGAAGGCGGAAAAGCTGAAGTTATCACAGCTTTAAAAGCTGGGGTAAATAATTATATCGTTAAGCCTTTCACTCCGCAAATTCTTAAAGAAAAACTAGAAGATGTTTTAGGCACAGGCTCAAGCACCCCAGCCGAATAAGAAAAGACAGCTTTTTGAATGCAAAATCATTATAATGAATTTTTCTTTAAGGTTGATGAAGTCTATAAAAATATATTCACCGACTTTATCTTCGAACTTGGAATAGACGCCCTTGAAGAAAAAGATGGTGGCTTTTATATACGATCAGATGAAGATTTAAGCGATATCATAGATGCTATTTTTCTTCTTAAAAGCAAACTAGAACAACAAAAAAACACAACGATCAATCTTGAAAGCAAATTTGAACAAAAAGAAAACAAAAACTGGATAGAAGAATACAAAAAAAGCGTCGCTGCAATACAAATTGATAATTTTTATATACACAGCTCTTGGCAGGAAAGCAAAAAAGGATTGATAAATATACAAATCGATCCAGCTCTTGCCTTTGGCTCTGGACACCACGAAAGCACACATTCTTGCATACAGCTCTTGCAACAATACGCCAAAAAAGATATGAAAGTCCTTGATGTAGGCTGTGGAAGTGGAATTTTAAGCATTATTTTAGCTAAACTCGGATGTAAGGTTGAGGCTTGTGATACTGATGAAATCGCCGTTGAAAGTAGCTTAAATAATGCCAAACTCAATCAAGTAGGTTTTCAACGCATTTGGCAAGGTTCTCTTAGCGATACAAAAGAAAAATATGACTTAATCGTTGCAAATTTAGTCGCTGATATCATCTTGAGCCTTGCAAAAAACCTGCAAGAAAGCCTTAAAATAAATGCTTATTTAATTCTTTCTGGGATTTTAGATAAACACGAAGAAAGAATTAAGCAAGCATTTGTAAATTTAAAGCCTATTACAAGCCTTAAAAATAACGAATGGCTCAGTTTGGTATATCAAAAGGAAAGATAAATGAACGAAAATAATCCAAATCAAAAAAATAACAACAATAGCAACAATTTTTTTAACAAAAATCCAATTTTTCTCTTTGCGATTTTTGCCCTTGTTGCTATATTTTTATTTAAAAGCTTTGTAGATAGTGGCTCTATAATGGGTGGCGAAGGTGGCAGTTTAGCCGGAGCAAGTAGCACACAAAATGTGCCTTATTCTGAGCTTAAAAGACTTGTAGAAAACAACCAAATCGCTCAAGTAAGCATAGGACAAACAAGTGTTAAAGCCCTTTCCAAACAAAATGTGCTTTATGTAGCCAAAAAGGTAGGCAATGATCCAAGCTTCATCGCCTTGCTTGATAGCAAAAATATCTCTTATGGAGCGTATTCTGAAAGCAATTGGTTTACTGATTTGCTCTTTTCTTGGGTTTTACCGATCTTCATTTTCTTTGGAATTTGGATGTTCTTAGCCTCAAGAATGCAAAAAAATATGGGAAGCTCAATACTTGGCATAGGAAGCTCTAAAAAACTTGTCAATTCAGAAAAACCAAAGGTTAAATTTAACGATGTAGCCGGTGTTGAAGAAGCTAAAGAAGAGGTAAAAGAAATCGTTGATTTTTTAAAATATCCTGAAAGATATATCAACTTAGGCGCTAAAATTCCTAAAGGACTTTTACTCGTTGGGCCTCCTGGAACTGGTAAAACCTTGCTTGCAAAAGCAGTTGCTGGAGAAGCTGATGTGCCATTTTTCAGTGTAAGCGGATCAAGCTTTATAGAAATGTTTGTGGGTGTGGGCGCATCTCGTGTGAGAGATTTGTTTGAAAATGCCAAAAAAGAAGCTCCAGCTATCGTTTTTATCGACGAAATCGATGCTATCGGTAAAAGCCGTGCAGTTGGCGCTGCTATGGGTGGTAATGATGAAAGAGAACAAACCTTAAATCAACTCTTAGCTGAAATGGACGGCTTTGGCACAGAAAGCTCACCTGTGATCGTTTTAGCCGCAACCAATCGTCCTGAAGTATTAGACGCAGCTTTGCTTAGACCGGGACGCTTTGACAGACAAGTGCTTGTTGATAAGCCTGATTTTAAGGGACGTTGTGATATTTTACGCGTGCATATGAAAGATGTTAAAATATCACCTGAAGTTAAGGTTGAAGATGTTGCACGCCTTACAGCTGGGCTTGCTGGAGCTGATCTAGCAAATATCATCAATGAAGCTGCACTTTTAGCTGGACGAGATAGTAAAAAATATGTCGAGCAAAAAGACTTAATCGAAGCCGTAGAAAGAGCCATAGCTGGACTTGAGAAAAAATCTCGCCGTATCAACGAAAAAGAGAAAAAAATCGTGACTTATCATGAGTGTGGACATGCGCTAATTGCTGAGACAACTAAGGGTGCAAAAAAAGTCAGCAAGGTTTCAGTCATCCCAAGAGGCTTAGCTGCACTTGGCTATACTCTAAATACTCCAGAAGAAAATAAATTTTTAATGCAAAAACACGAGCTTTTAGCTGAAGTTGATGTGCTTTTAGGCGGAAGAGCAGCCGAACAAGTCTTTATTGGTGAAATTTCAACTGGAGCAAGTAATGATTTAGAGCGCGCTACTGATATCATAAAAGCCATGATTTCTATGTATGGAATGAGTGAAATCGCTGGACTTATGGTGCTTGAAAAGCAAAGAAATGTTTTTTTAAATGGCGGACAAACTATAAAAGATTATTCAGATAAAATGGCTGAGAGTTTAGATGATTATGTCAAAAAGACGCTTGATGAAAGATATAAAGGTGTCTTAGAAACACTTAGCGCATATAAAGGAGCCATAGAAACCATGGTAAGTGCTCTTTATGAAGAAGAGACTATAGAAGGTACTAAGGTTAGAGAGATCATTAAAAATTATGAACTCGAAAATGATATGCCAACCCGCTTACAAGAGCAAGAAAGCAAAGATATAAAATAATGAAAATAAGCCTTGTAAAATCAGCCTTTGTTTTACTTATCACTGCTGTTGTTGTATTTGTGGTGGTATGGATTTTTTGGCGTTTTTCTTGGCTATTATTTTTTATCTTACTTGCACTTTTTTTTATCCACAGAAAGCCTTCAAGAGAGCTTGTTTGTATGGATAAAAAAGCCGTCTTAGCTCCAATTGATGGTAAAATCATCGCGATAAAAAATATCACACATAAGGATTTGGGCGAGTGCATAGAACTTGATATTAAAAACCTGCTTTATGAAGCTGGTGTAATTTATACAAGCGCAGCTTTGCAGGTGCAAGAGATTAAAACAAGGCATGGGCTTTTCCTGCCTTCAAGTTTTGAGCTAAGCAAAAGCCTTAATGAACGTATTTTTATACTCGCTAAGCAAGAAAAACATTTGCTAGCTACGCGAATTTGTGCTGGTTCCTTAGATAGAAGCATTAAAATTGACAATCTTAAAGAAAGCTATCAAGCCGGCGAGGAGCTAGGCTTTACGCTTAATGGCACAATAAGCTTGCTTTTGCCAAAAGATACTCGTTTGCTCGTGGGTGTAGGCGATGAGCTTAAAGCTTGCACTTTGCTTGGCTATCTTTCTTAAAGGTTTAAATTATGCAAGAACACAAACCTCAGCTTAGCTATATCCTGCCAAACCTTTTCACAGCCGCATCGTGCTTTTGTGGAGTGATTTCTATCATCTCTTCGATCAATTCAAACTTTAAATTTGCAGTGTTTTATATCTTTTTAGCCCTCGTTTTTGATGGACTTGATGGACGCGTCGCAAGACTTACAAATACCACTTCTAAATTTGGTGTTGAGTTTGACTCTTTGGCTGATCTTGTCGCTTTTGGTGTAGCTCCGGCTGTGCTGTTTTATGTAAGTTTTGGATATGAATACGGCAAAATAGGTTCTTTAATCACAGGCTTTTTTATTGTCTTTGGAGCTATTAGACTTGCTCGCTTTAATGTCACCACAGGCACTTATGAACCTTCAGTTTTTATAGGACTTCCCATACCAACAGCTGCTATTGTAAGTGCAATTTATACCCATGCTTTTTTAAGCTATGAGTGGCTAAAGCCTTATGAGATCGTGTTTTTATGCTTGCAACTCATGCTTGCGTTTTTAATGGTAAGCAATATCCGCTACCCAAGTTTTAAAAAGATGGATTTAAGTAAAGCAAATATGCTTAAAGTCTTAGTTTTACTCATCTTAGTTTTTTCAATGCTCTATCTTTTCACACTTGAAAGCATACTTCTTATCGTAAGCGTGTATGTATTTTATGGAATTTTACGGGCGATTTGGAATTTGCTTACCAAATTTAAAAGACTAAAAAAAGACTAATCATTCTTTTAAAAAGCCATATTCATAGACTTTAAGAGCGATTTTTTGAGCTAAAATTTCAAGCTTATTTTTCAGCGTGCTTAAACGAGCGTTATACTCAGGATTTAGACTTTTTGAGTTCATTTTGCCTTTGTCATTAAAGCCTTGAAAATATGCTTTTATATTATAAAGAGAAGCATTAGCGTTATATTCGTTAAGATAGGCAAAATCGCCTTTGTGTGCTTTGGTGGTGAATTCTTGCTCGTGATAATAGCTAAAAAGCTCTTTGCCAGCTTCAAAAACAGCTTTTGCTTCTTTGCTAAATTTCAAAGGCTTTGAAGGGATAAAATCTTGATTAAAAATCCCATTGCTTGTTATCTTGGCATTCATAAAGTCAAACATAAAATGAGAGCTAAAGCTATCCTTTGCCCTAATCTCATTTTCATCAAAGGGTATAAAATGATTTGCTCCTTCTTTTGAGCTTATGCGGTTTTGTCCGTGAAAAAGAGTAAAAGCTAGGCAGTCGTTATGAAATTCCTTATCTTTTTTCCATTCATCTTTTGGGTATAAAAACTGATCTCTATCATTGAGCCAAGTTGCTTTTATGCAGTGTCGAACTGCGAAATAGATTGAAAAAGGAATAAGATTATTTGCTGTTATATTTAAACAATATCTAGCCTGTTGTTGAGACAAAATTGTTAATTGTCCATTATGTTGAAAGTCTGGAGAAGCACTCACCATTAATCCTACAATATTACCATCATCTTTAAAGCCAACCCACCACTTTTGCAAAGATTGATTTTCTATATGTGAGTAAAAAGTTTTTTTACCTAAAGTCTTGCCATATTTATCAAAAATTCTAAGTTTGGCTTTTTTAAATTCCTCAATTTGTGCTAAGTCCCAAATCAAAAAGCCAATAGGAAATTCGCCTTTGACATTATCAAAAGTTGCGGCGGGGCAGATGAAGCCAGAAAGCAGCTTCGCTGCGAAGGCGGTGCGAAAAGTAGAAAAGTTTGAAGCTTGGAGAATTTTCAACTTTGAAAATTCTCCAAGCTTCGCGCCGGAAATTTCTTTATAAATGCGTATAAAAAATTGGGCAAAAATTTCATTGCTTGCTTTACCTATGATATTTTTATATTTTTCGTAAGTTTTGTTTGTGATAGCTACGCCATCTTTATTTTTGCCTGTATTTGTAACTTGGGTTGCTGAAGTAGCCTCAGCATAAGGTGGATTGATAAAGATAAGTAATTTTTTTCTTTTTTCCTCATCTTTTAAAATTTCTTGCAATTTATCCGGTATTTTTGATTTTTTGATGAGTTTGCCTTTTTTATCTACTTCATCAAAAAGCTCATCATTTAAAAAGTCAAATTGAAAGATATGCTTTTCAAAGAGATTATTTAAGCCCTTTTTAGCATCATCTTTCATTATCTTTACATCAGCTTCATCTAGGGTTGAGGCAAAAATTTGCTTTTTATTTTGTAAATTTGCAAGCAAATTTCCAGTGCCAGCGGCTAAATCCCAGATAAAATACTCCTCTTGGTAATCCTCGCCTAAGCTTTTAGCTAAATATTCTTGAGCTTTTTGCACCCAAATTTGAGGGGTAAAAAAGGCTCCTTTTCGCTCTCTTATGTCTTGAGGCACGAGTAAATCACGTCTTTGTAGTATGTAGTTTTGCACCTCTTTGCGTGGTGGGCGTTCGTAGTTGTGCCAAAAATCATGATGAGCCTTTTGCTCGTCTTTAAATTTAAAACTAAGCTCAAAGCCATTTGGCAAGGTTTTTTCATAATGATCTTTTTTTAAAATAACTTCTAAATTATCTTTTAAACTTTCATTATCCTTAGAAAGCAAATCAGCTAAGTAAAAATCCGCTGGATTAAGCTCTTTTATCCTACCATTTTCATCTTTATAATCAAGCTTTATACTAGGTTTTACCTTTGTAAGCCATTGTTGATAGATGATATTGAAGTTATTTTTGGTTACACCTATCTTTACGCCTTTGCCCCAGCCTACGATGAAGTCATTTTTGATGAAACGCTCTAAGTCTTTGTTTTTTTCGTTTTCTTTAGTAAAAAAGTTAAAAATCGTGCTTTTTCTAGTAAGAATTTCTTTACTTTGAGCGTAGAGTTGCTTAAATTCTTTACTCTCGTGATCTGAGGGTCTTACTTGCCAGTTAAAATCATTTTGTGTAAAGACATTAGCGATTTCATTGTAAGGTAAAAAGGCGATTTTCTCTGAGTCAAAGGCTCCTAGATACTCGGGTGGAAGTTGTTTTTCGTGAATTTTGGCTTTGCCTATGGTTAAGATGAGTTGCACGAAGCTTTCATAGATATCAGCCTTGTTTGAAGCTTTTGCTTCAGCCCATAATAAAGCATTGTTTTTAAACAAATTTTCGCTTTGTATAACACAAAAGTCTATATTTTCGATGATTTTTGTGGTGTCAAAATTCGAGAAAAAGTCCTTTGCGACTTTAAGTTTAAGTTCTTCTTCACGAATTTTTAGACTATACATTTACTCTTCCTTGTTTTTGCTTTGTGATTGTATAATTTAATGCTTGAAAATTACATTAAATACAAGCTAAAATCCCCTATTATGATAAAAGCTTTCAAGCTCTTTAAGCTCATCTTCATCAAAGCCAGCTTTTAGCCTTGCTTCAGTGTTTAGCACCTTGCCAGCTAGGCTAAATTCTTTGAATTTTTCACAAATTTGTATAAAGCTTTCTTTTTCATCTTTGCTTGCCTTCCACCATATGTCGCCCATACTTACATGAGTGATCTCATCTTCTAAGATGGTATTTAAAATTTCTTCTAAAAATGTTTTTAGAGCATGCTTGGTGCTTTGGAGTTTTTTAACCACAAAAGGATTAGCATCAAGCCCTCTTGCTTCTAATCCTCTATGCACTACGCTCATTCTGTATTTAAGTGAGTTTGCAGTAGCTTTTAGGGCAGCTTCTAAATTATCATGCACTACAAAGTCCCCATACTCAAAGCCAAGCTCTCTTAAAGCCCTTTGTAAAAGCTTAAAATGCTTGATCTCATCATCTGCTATCTTAAGAAAATCCCTATAAAAACTAAGGTCTAAGCCATGAAAGCGGTAGCTTGAATCAAGGGCTAAATTTATAGCACTATACTCAATATGTGCTATAGAATGAAGCATTTTTGCTAGGGCTTCATTTGAGTTTATCTTGCTTACGCGGCGAATTTTCATAGGCTTTTTTACGCTTAAATTTGGGTGGATATTGTCTTTTAACACAGCCTTGTATTCATGATCAAAGATAAAAAGCTCTCTTTTAAAATCATCATAAAAATCAAAAAAAGTTTCAAATTTAAGCTTTAAATCCTGCTCATATAAAATATTTTCTAAATTCCTAAAAAATTCCTTATTCATTTGCCTGCCTTTGTGCTATTATAACAAAAAAAATTAAGGCTTAAACATGAAAAAACTCAGCAAAGAAGAAGAATACATACTCATACACAAAGGCACAGAAGCTCCTTTTACCGGGGCTTATAATGATTTTTTTGAAAAAGGCGTGTATATATGCAAGGCTTGTGGAGCAAAGCTTTATAAAAGCGAGGATAAATTCCCAGCTCATTGTGGCTGGGCAGCCTTTGATGATGAGTATGAAGGGGCTATTTTAAAGCAGCAAGATAAAGATGGTATAAGAACTGAGATTATGTGTAAACAATGCGGAGGGCATTTAGGGCATGTCTTTTATGGGGAGGGTTTTACGCCTAAAAATACTAGACATTGTGTGAATTCTCTTTCTTTAGACTTCATCAAGGATTAAGCTCGTGTTTACTAGCGTAGAATCTCAAATTTATAGTATGTTTATCATTTCCATCACCATACTTGCGGTTTTAAATCCCTTTGGCAATCTTACTCAATTTATCGCTATGACAGCTGATCTTGCTAAGTCCATACGACAAAAACTCTTTCGCAACATACTTTATACAGCCTTTATCATCGTTATGGTATTTTTATTTAGCGGTGCTTTTATCATGCGCTATGTGTTTAATGTAAGCCTTGATGATTTACGCATTGCTGGAGGATTAATACTCATCATCATGGCAACAAAAAGCTTACTTTTTAGCGCGAAAAAGCAAGATTTTTTACACTATCAAGGCTTAGATGAAAAGGAATTGCTAAGAGCTAGCGTTGTGCCTATGGCTTTTCCTATGCTTGTAGGTCCTGGCACGCTTTCAACAGCCATCATCGCTTCAGAAGATCAAGGCTTGCTTGTTGCTTGTGGGGCTATAGTGCTTGCCTTTGCTTTTATGTTTTTACTCTTTCATTTTGCAGCCACCATTGAAAGGATCATCGGTAAGCTTATCTTGCATGTTTTTTCACGCATAGCTCAGGTTTTTATCATGGCTATTGGCATTAAGATGATGATAGTTGGCATTAAAGATATATTTGAGCTTTAAATGCAAAAATCCTCATGATCAAGCCGAGCTAAAAACTGCCTTACTCTTGGATGTTTTGGATTTTTAAAAAAGTCTTGAGTTGGGCTTTGCTCTAAAATTTCACCCTCGCTCATAAACACAATCTCATCAGCTACTGATTTAGCAAAATTAAGCTCATGCGTAACTATAAGCATGCTTTGATCTTTTATGTTTTTAATAACTTCTAACACCTCTCCTACTAGCTCAGCATCAAGGGCTGAAGTTGGCTCATCAAAGAGCATAAGGCTAGGATTTACAGCCAAAGCCCTTGCTATGCCTACTCTTTGAGCCTGTCCCCCACTTAGCTCAAAAGCATAAGAATGAAGCTTATCTTTTAAGCCCACAAGTTCAAGTTTTTCATAAGCTAACTCAAAGGCTTGTTTTTTAGGCATTTTTTTAACCACTATCAAGGCTTCAGCTACATTTTCTATGGCATTTTTGTTGATGAAAAGATTGTGATGCTGAAAAACCATAGCTGTTTTTTGACGAAAAGCGGCTATTTCTTTTTTATTGATATGCTTAAAATCAAGGCTTAAATTATCCAAACGCACACTGCCACTTGTAGGAAGTTCAAGTAAATTAATACACCTTAAAAGTGTGGATTTTCCTGCCCCACTTGAGCCTATGATGGCGATGATTTTTCCTTTTTCAAGCTTTAAATTGATATCTTTAAGTATAAGCTTGTCTTTAAAACTTTTGTATAAATGATTAATTTCAAGCATTAAGCATAAACCTTTCTAAAGACTTTCATCTTTTTTTCAAGTAAGGAAAAAAGAAATTCAAAAAGCATACAAACACCCCAATACATCAAAGCAGCCATTAAATACGCTTCTAAAAATTTAGAACTTCTGCCAGCTTCAATCTCAGCAAGTCCCATTAAATCATGCACAGTTATGGTAAAGGCTAGAGCCGTATTTTTAAGCTGGATAATGAAAAAATTACACAAATTTGGCAAGGTAATCATAAAAGCTTGAGGTAAAACTATGCGTTTAAAGCTCGCAAAAGCACTCATACCTAAAGAATACGCTGCTTCAAGCTGCCCTTTATCCACACTTAAAATAGCTGAACGCATAATCTCAGCTAAATACGCACTCGCATATAAAGAAAACACCACCAAAGCATAATAAATCGCATCAATTTGTCCAAAAAAATCAGAGCCAAAAGAAGCTGGCAAACCAAAATAAAACACAAAAAGCTGCACTAAAAGCGGCGTGCCTCTAAAAAAAGAAATATACACTATGGCGATCTCATTTAAAAGGCGGATTTTATAAAGACGAATTAAAGCTAATATAAGCCCAAAAAATAAACCCAGCACAAAAGAAAGAGCAGCAATGAGTATGGTATAATAAATCCCAGGATATATCCTTGCTGCACTGGCTAAAAAATAATCAAAATCAAACATTTTAAGCTGATTTTCCTAATTTACCTGCTTAAATCAAGCCCAAAATACTTTTGTGAAAGCTCGCCTATCTTACCATCTTGCAAGGCTTTTTCAAGGGCTATATCAAGCTCTTGTTTTAAAGCAAGTGAGTTTTTCCTAAAGACTAAAAATACCGGCACTTTTTCAAAATAAAACTCAGTCACTTTAATATCTACACCTTGAGCCTTAGCATAATCTAAACTAGCAATTGGATCATTGATGATAGCATCAAGCCTTGAGTTCGCAAGATCAGCAATAAGTGTAGGCGAGGTTTTGTAATGCACTATTTTTAAATCAAGCTCAGGATGATCTTTAGCGTATTTTTCAAGATTAAAAGCGTGGTTACTGCCTATGCTTACGCCAATTTTCTTGCCCTTTAGCTCATCTATGTGCTTTGCAGTGCCATTTTTAGAAAGGATTAAAGCACTCACGCCGTAAAAATAAGGCTTGGCTGAAAAGAGGTATTTTTCTTCTCTTTCTTTGGTTTTTGAAATTTGATTAGCAATCACATCAAACTTAGCCCCATCAAGCCCTGAAAAAATAGCATTCCAAGGCACAGAAACAAAGGTTAGCTGAGTATCTTTTAAATATGAGGCTAGGATCTTTACCACCTCATTATCAAAGCCTGTAGCTTCATTGTTTTCATCAAGATAAGCAAAAGGTGCATAAGCGTTTTCACTGCCAACCTTAAGTTCTTTTGCAAAGAGTAAATTTGAAACGATAAATACAAAAATAAGAATTTTTTTCATGGTTTTTCCTTTTGATTTAAGAAAACTAAAATTCAAGTAGCCAAAATGCTACAACAAAAAAATGAAATTCAAAAAAGCATAAAAAAGATAAATAACAGTGCTCAAAGGCACATACAAGGAGAAAAAAAGCGATAAAAAAGCTGGAAAAAAGTATAAAAACTTGTCATTTGTTCTCCTTTTTTGGTGAAATGATAGTTAGGATTGTATTCTTTTTTTCCTTAAAGAAAACTAAAGTAAGAAAAAATAAAATACAAGTTTAAAATTTTATAAGCCTTTTTTGAGCTTTCGTATCAAAAAACGGGCTGGGTGAATGTGTGCAATTTGGCTTTTGTTCAAAAAAAGTGGTTCATCACAGATTAAAGCACTTATATATCTTGCAGCGATGATAGCACTTGCAAAGCCCCTTGAGCCGTGTGCTGTGCTAAGATAAAGATTGTCTATATACTTTGGCTTAGGCTGGGCTTTAGTCTTGCTCCACAATAAGCTTTTATATGCTTTTTTATAATAGGCCTCATCATACATAGCTCCAAAAATAGCAAAACGATCTGAAGAATACGAGCGAAAAGCCACTCTTGAGCCTATAAATTCAGGCTTTAAATTTTGAGGTAAAATTTCCTTGATGTTGTTAAGATTTAAAGCATCATCGCTTTGCAAAGGCTCTTTGCTTGTATTTTGTCTATCATAGCTTGCTCCTATGAGTTGCAAATCATCTTTAGGCACGCACACATAGCCTTTTGAGCTAAGAGCGTGTTTGGTGCGTAAAAAGGGCTTGTATAGGCTTACTTGTCCTCTTACCTTGCTTAAATTCATCGCTTCATACTGCACAAAGTCTTTGCTCTCACTACCTAAAGCATAAATTAAAATGCCATATCCTTTAAGAGGACTTTGTTCCTTAAAATGAAGCTTAAAGCCCTCATTTTCATAAGCAAAATGCGTAAATTCATGTCCTAAAAAAAGCTCTGCCTTGCTTTTTGCAAAAAGCTTGCTTACTATATCTTTTGGGCTTAGATCAAGTCCTTGATCTAAAAAAGCTTGATTAGCCTTTATATCAAATAAGGGATTTTCTTTTTGCAAGTTAAACCTTGCTTGCATAAGCTCATTATATGCAAACTCATAAACCCCATTTGGCTCAAGTTTTAAAATTTGCTGATAAAACCTACTCGCTTCATAAAAACAAAGCTCGCTAAACTCGCCCAAAGCTACTTTTGGCTTTAAGATTAAAGAGCTTAAAACACCGCTTTCATTGCCACTTGCCTCGCTTGCTATGCTTTCATTTTTATCAAAAACACTGATTTTAAAGCCTCTTAAAGAAAGCTCATAAGCAAGGCTAGCACCTGCTATACCTGCACCAATGATAGCGATTTTGTTATTTTTAGCCTTTTGGCTTATGCTTTGAAAATACGCCTCCTTATCCTCAAAATCAAAGCCCATAAAATAGGCTTTTATCATCTCTCTTTTACAATAACCTTTGCATTTTTGGACTTTAAAATTGTATTTTTTAAGACTATTTTGCAAAAAAGATGAGGCTGAAAAGGTGCAAAGTTGAGCATTGAGCTTTGAAAGTCTTGCTATTTCTTTGATGATATTTTCATCAAATGCATTTTGATTTTTTGCTGGTGAAAAGCCATCTAAATACCACACATCAGCCTTAAAATCAAGCTCTTTAAGCGAAATCGCAGCCTCATTAAATACAAGATCTAAAAAAACATCTTTAAAATAAAATCTATATGAGCCATTTTTTTGCTTTGGATACACCTTTAAAAAAGGCTCTAAAAGTTCTTTAAACTCTTCATATAAGCCAAGTTTTTGATAAATGGTTCTTAATTCATCTTTTGGGATATAAAAATTTTCTAAACTCACATAAAACAGCCTTTGCTCGCCTTTTTTATCGCGTAAAAAACGTTTTAGGCTAAGAAAGAAATTTAAACCTATACCAAAACCAAGTTCAGCGATGATGAAAGTAGGATTATTTTTAAGCTCAAAAGCCTCGCTATAGACAAAACGGCGTTCTTCAAGGGCATTTTTATGGCTAAAATAAAAATCATCAAAATCCAAAGAAAAAGGGGTATTTTCCTTAAAGATAATCTTTGCTTTTTCCATGAGAGCTTAAGGATTGTTTGCAAAATAATTATCCACCCCAGCAGCTATGCCCTGTGCTAAAAGCTCTTGATAGCTTTTACTTGCTAGTCTTTTGCCCTCTTCTGGGTGGGTGATATAGCCTATTTCTATAAGCACAGCTGGCATATCTTGAGCGCCTACTAAAACCCAAAATGGAGCCTCTCTTACTGCTCCATCAACAACTTTATATTTACTTCGTATTTTACTTAAGAGATTTTTTTGTATGTCTATGGCTAGGCGATTTGAGGCGATGATCTTTTCTCTACTTAGAGAATGTAAGAAATTTTGTCTTGAGAAAAAATTTGCTTCTTCAAGATCGGATTTGTTTTCAGCAGCCGCAACTTCTTTGCTTCTTTCACTTCTTGCTGGGCTTAAGAAAAAGGTTTCTAAGCCTTGCATAGTTTTAGCTTTATTTGCATTTGGTGCAGCGTTTGCGTGTATGGAGATAAAAAGATTTGCTTTTTTGTCATTAGCTATTTTTGTGCGATCTCTAAGATTGATAAATTTATCGCTTGTTCTTGTGTAAAAGACTTTATAGCCTTTACTTTTAAGCTCCTCGCCAAGCTTTAAAGCTACGCTTAAGACTATGTTTTTTTCAAGCAACTTGCCTCCACCCCCAACTGCACCGCCGTCTTTTCCGCCATGTCCTGCATCTATGACGATGACTTTGTTTTTTGCACTTACTCTTGAGCTAGTGTTTTTTGGGCTTGTTTGAGTGCCTTGGTTTTGCTTGTTTTGGGTGGTTTTGGTATTTGAATTTATTTTATTTGAATTTGTTTTGCTAATTTGTGTTTTAGCATTTGTTTGAGAGCTGTTAAAGCCTAGAAAAAGGCTTTTTTTATCAAGCTCTTTAAAAAGTTTAAGTTCTTGCTTTGAGCTAAGCACTACACGAACGATTTTAGGCGTGTATTGAGTAAGGCTTATGTCTGCATTTTTAAAATCAAAATTTTTTCTCTTACCCTCAAGCACGCCTTCAAAATTAATCACTATGCGGTAAGCGTCCTTATCTTTCATCTGAAAAATTTGAAGCTCGTCCTCGTCAAGCTCATCACTAAGTCTTAGCATAATACCATTTGTTTCTTTTGTGCTTCCTAGCACAAAAAGTTTTTCTTTGGCTTTATTTTCTTTTGTTTGACTTGTTTTTTGTGGAGTTTGTGTTTTAATTTGTGCTGAATTTGTAGTGCTTGTTTTTTTATCGACTTGCTCCGTTTTCTTTGGCTTATTTTGTTCATCTTTAAATTCAAGTTCAAGCGAGTTTTTATCAAGTTTAAGATCAAAATCTGGTTTTTGATCAGCATAAATTACTAATCTTGTGGTTTGTGGATCAAATTGAGCAAGCAAAATTCGAGCTTGAGCTATTTTAAATTCTTTTCTACCTGTGTCAAGAGCAGCTTTAAAGTCGATGATATAGCGGTAATTTTGCTTTTCTTTAAGCTCTGATATGCGAAGCTCTTGTTGTTTGAGCTCTTCATTGAGGCTTAAGATGATATTATTTTGTTCTTGCTTAGCTTGCAAAACAAAACGTTTTTTTTCAGCTTCATTTTGAGTTTTTGGGCTTTGTTTTATATCGCTTGAGTTTTTTTCTTGCGTGGCTTTGGTGTTTTGGGTGTTTGTTTTTGCTGGTGTTTGCTTATTTTGAGCTTGCAAAGCTTTAATCTCATCTGCTTTAATGCCACTTTCAACAAGTTCTTTCACATAGCCTTTATCATCTAAATTTAAAGCATTTGAGCTAATAACTAAGCGTTTTAAAATTTCGATTTTGCTTTTTTCATCTTCGTTGATTATACTTTGAATGTATAAATTTTTAAGCTGATGATGAAAATCTTGTTTATTGCTTGAACGAGCAAAGTTTTTATCAAAATTTAAAAGCTGTGCTTCATACGCCCCAAAAAGCTGCGCGCACAGTAGTAAAAAGACAAAAAAGACTTTACGCATCTTCACCATGAACAAGCTTGTGCATAAGCTCTTTAACGCCAATAAGCTTTTCTAAACGATAGCCATTTGCTCCGGTAAAAAATAATCCCGTTTCTTTTTTTCCACTATATGCATCATAAAGCCTATCAGCTATGCAGTAGCCTACTTTTGTCGCTTCTTTACCGCGCTGGCAAGGCGAAACGCAGTTGCTGATACAATTGATCTTTGGTCCTTGTCTTTTATCTACAAGATCAAGTAAATTTGTGCGAACACCTCTTGCAGGATAACCTACTGGAGAATGGATAAGCTCGATATCTTCTTGCTTACAAGCAAGTAAAACTTCTTTAAAATGCTCGCTTGCATCGCATTCAAAGGTGCCGATAAAGCGAGTTCCCATTTGAACGCCACTTGCACCAAGTGAGATCATCTTTTCTATATCATTTTTATCCCATACACCCCCAGCTGCGATGATAGGAAAGTCTCCCCAATTTTTCGCTTCCTCAGCTACTTGAGGCACGACATTTTCAAGCTGGTATTCACTCATTAAGCATTGCTCATAAGTAAAGCCTTGATGTCCGCCACTTTTTGGACCTTCTACCACAACAGCGTCTGGCAAGCGTTTGTATCTACCAAGCCATCTTTTGCAGATGATTTTCAGTGCTTTTGCTGAAGAAACGATAGGCACAAGGGCTACATCTTTAAAACCAGCTGTAAATTCAGGTAAATTTGTAGGTAATCCCGCCCCGCTTACGATAATATTAAAACCTACCTCACACGCATCACGAGCTATCCTTGCATAATCATTGCTCGCACAAAGTATATTGCACCCCAAAGGTGCATCACCACAGACTTTTCTTGCGTTTGTGATTAAAGCTCTTAAGCCTTCTTTTGAGTAGAAGTTTTCGCTTCCATAAGGCTTTAAATTTAACTCTTTGCTGATATGACTTCTGTTTTCATAATAACCTGTGCCAACCGAAGAAATGATACCAAGTCCGCCATTTAAAGAAACAGCAGAAGCTAGGCGATCCCAGCTTATACCAAGTCCCATTCCGCCTTGAAAAATAGGATTTTTAATCGTATGTTTGCCTATCTTAAGTGGTTTTAACTGCATTTAATTAACCTTTAATTTTGCAAATTTTCTTTTGCCGATTTGTAAAATATACTCACCAATACCAAGCTTTTTTTGCTCGTCATTTTCTTTTTCGCCATTAATGCTAACTGCATTAGCGTTTATATCGCGTCTTGCAGCACTTGTTGAGTTTGCTAGCTTACAATGCACCAAAGCTTTTGCAAGCCAAATTTCACCCTCAATCTCAAAGCTTGGCATATCACTTGGCATTTGATTTTGACTATGCACTTTATCAAATTCAGCCTTTGCATTCATCGCTTCATCTTTGCTATGATATCTTTGACACAACTCAAGAGCAAGCTCTTCTTTTGCCTTTTTTGGGTGGATTTTGCCTTGCTTTAAATCCTCTTTTAAGCACTCAAGCTCTTTGGTGCTTTTAAAGCTTAAAAGTTCATAATACCTTAACATCAACTCATCATTAATGCTGAGTATTTTAGCATATATATCATTTGCTTTTTCGCTAATGCCTATATAATTTCCTAAACTTTTACTCATTTTATTGACACCATCAAGCCCTTCAAGCAATGGCATCATCATCACAACTTGCTCTTTGCCGACATTATAAATTCGTTGTAAATGCCTACCCATAAGGAGATTAAATTTCTGATCTGTTCCGCCCATCTCTATATCGCATTTTAAGGCTACGCTATCATAGCCTTGTAAAAGTGGATATAAAAACTCGCTGATTGAAATCGGGCTTTGTTCTTTAAAACGTTTGGTAAAATCATCTCTTTCAAGCATTCTAGCCACGCTGAAAGTTGAGCTAAGCTCTATAATACCAACGCTTGAGAGTTCATTTAACCATACTGAATTAAATTTGATGATAGTTTTTTCTGCATCAAGGATTTTAAAGACTTGCTCCTCATAAGTTTTGGCATTTTTAAGCACCTCTTCCTTGCTTAGCTTTTTTCGTGTTGCGCTTTTACCGCTTGGATCGCCAATTTGCCCTGTAAAATCGCCGATTAAAAACTGAACTATGGCTCCATGCTTTTGCAAAAGTGCCATTTTGCTTAAAACCACACTATGTCCTAAATGCAAATCAGGAGCTGTTGGATCAAAGCCAGCTTTTACAAAGAAATTCTCGCCTTTTTCATAATAATTTTTAATCAAAGTAAGCAATCTCTCCTCATCGATGAGCTCAGCGACACCTCTTTTTATATCTAAAATAATTTCATTTAAATTCATTCATATCCTTTATTTGCCATTATATGCGTCATTAAGTGAAGTAAAATCCAAAATTTTATAACGATTTTTTAAACGTTCTTTGATAGTTTCGATTTTTGTATTATCTGGAAATTCTATATGTGCTTCAAAATAATCTAGACTTGAATTTTGCGCGTTTGCTAGAGTTATGGAAAGTACATTGCCTTGCATTTTGGATAAGGTAGTTAAAAACTCAGCCAAAGCACCTTTTTTATTTTCCAGTGAAAAGATGATTTTATAGCTTTGCGTTGCATCGTTGTTCCACTCCACAAAAACCATAGGCTTTTGCTCTTCAAGCATTTTATCAGCCTTTTCGCAAAGTTTGTGATGAAGCACAGCATTACCCGCTTCAGCAAATGCCACAACTCCATCGCCTCTTTTAGGGCGACAGCAAAAATCAAAGTCCATATTGGCGATTTTGTGATTACTTAAGACGATGATATTGCCAAATTTTTGCTCCTTAAGCTCGTATTTATCAAAAAGATAAGATTTTTTAGCGTATTTTTTAAGCATATTCACCACATCTTTAAAATACACGCTATCGACGCTGATTTGGCGAATTCTTTTATTTAACCTTTCATCATCTATCCATTTTAGAATAGTTTGATGACTTTCATTAAAAACAAAGGCAAGGATATTTACTGCACTTTCTAAGTCAATCTCTTTGATCTTTTGCTTGCAAAATTCTCTAATATTAGCCTTTGCTTTAGCAGTTTTTACACTATCTATCCATGAACAGCGGTATAATTTATCATTTGAAGTAACTATGCGGACAATATCGCCATTTTTAAGTTCAGTTAAAAGCGGAACCTTAACGCGATTGACATAGGCTGTTTTTGCGTGAAGCCCTATTTTAGTATGCACTTCATAAGCAAAATCAAGCACAGTCGCACCCCTTGGTAGAGTAAAAATCTCTCCTTTTGGAGAATACACCGCCACATCTTCGATATAAAGGCTATCTTTGGCGTATTCGTATAATTCAACAGCGTTATAATCCCCCTCGTTTGCATTGATACTTGAATTTTGCATAGAAAGATCACTAATCCAATCAAGCTTAGGTGTAGCAACAGCTGAACCTTCTTTGTATTTATAATGTGCAGCTACACCAAATTCAGCGATTTTATGCATATCAAAGGTGCGAATTTGAGCTTCGATGATATTTTTAGTATCAAAAAGTGTGCTATGTATGGTTTGGTAACCATTTTGTTTTGGCAAGGCTATATAGTCTTTAAAACGAGACACAAGAGGATTAAAATGAGTATGCAAAATCCCAAGCGCGATATAGCAATCAAGCGTATTTTCAACCAAAATTCTTACCCCAAGCAAATCAAGCACCTCTTCTATAGAAATGCCTTTTCTTTGCATTTTAAGATAAACAGAATAGCTATGCTTAATGCGTTTGTGTATCTCAAAACTTCCTTGTCTAAAGCCGTTTTTGTTAAATAAAAGTTCGACTTTTGAGATAAACTCATTTAAACTTAACTGCATATATTGATCGTTTGAATTGATATAGTTGTTAATCTGCTTAAACTCATCTGGCATCAAATACTCAAAGCTTAAATCCTCAAGATAGTTTTTAATACTTGAAATTCCAAGCCTATGGGCTATAGGAGCATACACTACTAAGGTTTCTTCACTAATCCTTTTGCGCTTATCCTCTCTTAAACTTCCTAAGGTAAGCATATTGTGCAATCTATCGCAAAGCTTGATCACCAAAACACCCACATCTTCTATGCTTGCTAGGAGCATATTCCTAAAACTTAGGGCTGATTTGGCAAGATTTTTACTCACTTTTGAGTTGAAATTATCCTCTCTAATCTCAGTGATCTTAGTCAGCCCTTGAACAAGCCTAGTTACTTCAGATCCAAAGTCCTTTCTTAGTTCTTCTTCGCCATGTGGCGTATCCTCGATCACATCATGAAGCAAAGCCGCGATAATCATAGCTTCATTTGAACTTAAAAAAGCAACCAAAGCAGACACCAAGATAGGATGCACAGCATAAGCTTCACCACTCTTTCGAACCTGTCCTTCATGAGCAAGCGTACAAAACGCAACCGCTCTTTTAAGATCCTCACTTGGTGCATATACCTTAAAAAGTAAATTTGTAGCTTGATCTAAGTCTTTGCAATGCTTGATATCTTCGATGAGTTTATCAAGCATAAGCTCTTCATCGATTACTTTCAATGCCACTCTCTAGGGTGATTTTTTCTTCTGCGATCTCATAAAGAGCGATATCAGCAAATTTGACTTTATTCTTATCCAAATCCACTAAAGGCATAGCCCCATTAGCAAGCTCTTCAGCTCTTTTTGCCACAACTAAAGAAAGTTTATAGCGATCATTTCCCATTTTTTGTAAAGCTTTTGCAGCAATTTCTTCTATTCTTTGCATTGATTTTCCTTTATTTAATTTTCTTGATTTTTAACCACAGAGCAAATACTCATATCACCTTGTATGATTCTAAGCAAATTACCCTCGTGAAACATATTACACACGATGATAGGAAGTGCATTATCTTTTGCTAAGGCTATAGCTGTATCGTCCATGACTTTGATATTGTCATGCAAGGCTCTTTCATAGCTGATTGTATGTAAAAACTGAGCATCATCAAATTTGTGCGGATCTTTATCATACACCCCATCAACTTTAGTCGCTTTAATGATAACTTCAGCCTCGATTTCAACAGCTCTTAAAACAGCCGTTGTATCAGTGGTAAAATAAGGATTTCCGGTGCCAGCTGCAAAGATCACAACGCGTCCTTTTTCAAGATGTCTTTGAGCGCGTCTCATAATATAAGTTTCACAAAAAGCTTCCATTTGTATCGCACTTTGCACTCTTACATCAAGTCCAGCACTTTCTAAGGCTTCTTGCATGGCTATAGCATTAATCACGGTTGCAAGCATACCCATATGATCGCCACTTGTGCGCTTGATAAGCCCATCTTTAGCCGCTGTAACGCCTCTTATGATATTGCCCCCGCCTATAACTATGCCAACTTCTACATCATTAATGAGTAGCTCTTTGATCTGCGAAGCGATATATTTAAGTACTGAATTTTCAATGCCAAAGCCGTTATCTCCAGCCAAAGCCTCGCCTGAAAATTTAACCAAAACTCGTTTTTTCTTTTGCATACCTCATCTCCTTTAAGCTGTTATTATACTCTAAAAGCCTTTAAAATTAGTTAATTTAGGCTAATTAATTCTAAAGGATTGATGTGAAATTTCTCTTGAGTTACCTCAAAAGTAAGATCATTTTTTACCCTACCCAAAACCTCGCCTTTTTTGACATTTTTGCCTACCTTAAGTGTAGGTGCAATCTTATCTAAGTGAGCATAAATCGTATGAAGTCCGTTATTATGCTCGATAATGACTACTCTTTGGAGTAAATTTGTCTCTTTAGCAAAAACAACCTTGCCACCAAACACACTTTTAACCCTTGCGTCAGCTGTTTTTGAACGCAAAATCACATTTTCATTAAAAATTTTGATATTATAAATGGGATCGGTAAAATTACCAAATTTTTGTTTAACGGTAAAAGAATCAAGTGGAGCTATAGTCTTTTGTCCTTTGTATTTTTTAACAGCTGTATTTTGATAGCTTGAGCCAAGCTGACGCACAGCTTGATTGTTGCTTGAAGAAGAAGTATTGCTCGCTTTTTCTTGTTTATCGCTTACGATTTTAAGTTCAGCTAGGGTATTTCTTAGCTCGACTTGCTGTTTTTGCACATCATTAAGCTTTTTTGTATAAATATCCTTGTCTGTTTTTTGTCTTTTAATCTCATCAATTTGCTCAAGTTTGAGCTTTTCAAGCTTAATTAAATCATCGTTGTATTTTTTTAAATTTGTATTGATTTTATCGATTTGAGCTTGTTTTGCATTGATCTGCTTTGAAACAAGCTCATAATCCTTTGAAAGTCTATAAAATTCCTCTTTCAGCACCTCATCAAGCGAATTTAAAAGCTCAAAAGCGATAAAGCTTTCTTCACTTTCTATATATCCGCTTGGTATGGGCAAATCAAAGGCAAAATTTTCAGCGATTAAACTCACAAGTTTGTTTTCCATAGCGTTTTTGTCTTTAAGCAAATCTTGATTTTGCGAATTTAAGGTTTTAAGCTCTTTATTTTGAAGCTTTGCATTTTCTTCAAGCTTTAGTGTTTCTTGGCTGAGTTTTTGAATTTGTCCGGCAAGATTGTTAAGGTTTTTTTCGCTTGCTAAAATATCCTTAGCTAAGTCATCAAGCTTTTTTCCAAGTTGCTTGCTTATCCTTTCACTCTCTTTTAAATCCTTTGTTTTTTGACTCAACTCATCAGCAAATGAAAAAACAAAAAGTAGCACTAAAAGCCACAAAATTTTCATTTTTTAACCTTAAACATTACCGAATTTACGCAAAGTAAAGACACAAGCAAACTTAAAGCAAAGATAATGCTTAAATGTAAGATAAAATTCATCTTTGGCAAACTAATATCTACAGCATTTAACGCACTTTGGATAAAACCAAGAGAAAAAATTTGAGTGAAAAAAACAAGCAAGATTAAAAAGGCAATGAAACAATCAAACAAAACTACCCTGTATAACATAAAAGAGCGAAACCAAAAAGGAGCGCCAAAAAGACACATAATCTCAACCCTTTCAGTATGCTCAAAAAGCCAAATTCGCATTTGTTTTAAAAAGAGCACAAAAGAAAGCAAGATGATGATAAATAAAAACAACCAAAAGACAAATTTAATCAATACAAGCAAGCTATAAATTTTATCATAAGTCTTTGCAAAAGCCTCGACTCGAATCACATTTGGCATTTTTGAAAGCTTATCTTTTAGCTCTTTAAGCTCGCTTTGAGTAGGTAGGTGATTAAGTTTAAGGCTATAAAAGTGTGGTAAAGAACGTTCTAAAGCAGCAAGATTGCTTGCTGAGACATCGTTTTTAAGCCTTTGCATAAAGCTTTTTGTATCGAGGCTTTGCAAGGTTTGTAGCGATGGAATTTGATTTTGCACGCTGGTTTGAGAAAGTTCTTTTGAGCTGGCTATGATAATGCTATAATCTTTGTTTAAAAGACTTTCATAATGTTTTACGGTTTGATTGATGATGAGTATAAACTCAAAAGCAAACATCATAAAAAGAAGTGGCAAAATAAGCCCTAAATGTGTTTTAAATGATTTCATTGACTTTTCCACTTTCTATATCAAAGCGTCTGTATTCAAGCCTAAGATTGCTTGGAATTCTATGCGTTACGACAACAACACAAGTGCCAAGTATCTCTCTTGCTGATTTTAAAAGCGTCCAGATAATATCTGAAGAGTATTCGTCCAAATTCCCAGTTGGCTCATCGCAAAGCAAAAGCTTGGGATTATGAGCTAAAGCCCGAGCCATAGCTGCTCTTTGCTGTTCGCCGCCAGAAAGCTGATCTGGTTTTTTATCTGCTTTAAAAGTAAGTTCAACATGGCTGAGTAGCTTCGCGCTTTGTTCTTGACAAATTTTTTTAGAATAACCTTTAATCATCAAAGGCAACATAACATTTTTTTCTATGCTGTATTCTTTGATGAGCTTATAATCTTGAAAGATAATGCCTATATTTTGGCGAAGTTGCAAAAGCTCTTTATTTGAGATACCATTAATCACACTACCACACACCTCAAGACGTCCAGATAAAGGCTCTAAATCTGCGTAAAATGATTTTAAAAGTGTGGATTTTCCACTTCCACTTTTTCCGGTAATAAAAACAAAATCATCATTTTTAAAAGAAAAATTCGCCCGCTCGATGACTAATTCATCATAACCTAAAGATAAATTCTGCGCTCGAATCATAATTGGCATACTTTTCCTTAATAAAAAACTAAATTCTAAATTATGCTCTATTTTATCTTAAAAATCAAGAAATTTAAGCCCTTGATTTTTAAATTTCTTGATTTAAAAAGTCTAGAAGTTTTTGTAAAGCTTTATAATTTTGCTCTGTCTTAAAAGGCTCATTAAACAAAAATGAAAGCTTTTCATCAAACAGCAAATACGTATGTTCTGGGCTATAAAAGCTACCAAAAGCAATTTTAAGCACCACGCTTTGCTCGTCTTTGATATACACATTTTCAAGACTTAAAAAATAATCCTCACCCCTAAAATGCCTTTTTTTAAAGTTTTGCTTGAGTTTTTCTACACTCATTAAGGGTTTAAAATCCTTTAATTTAAAATCAAAGCACGCAAGCTCATTATCATCAAAAGTTTCATTATATACACATAGATCATATATATCTTTTTCTTGTCTTTTCCATCTTGCTTCGTATTTGCTCGTAACGCCCAAATCTGCGTTTTTGTTAATCTGTGCTTTGCAGGTTTGTAGGGCTAAAAACTGCTCTAAAGTAAAGTCAAAATACGCCTTGCTGTCTGTTCTTAACTCAAAACAAGCACCTTTTTGAAGCACTCTTTGGCAATTTTTTACAAAATCAAAACTCACAACCCTTCTTTGAGGCTGTTTGTCCCAAGGCACTGGAAAATGCAAAAATATTTTTGCAAGGCAGTGATTTTTAAGCACGCTAAGCAAAAGTCTAGCATCATTTTGTGTCAGCAAAACATTATCTAAACGCTCTTTCATCGCTAAATTTGCAACTTGTTCTAAAGCTGGTGTGTAAATTTCAACACCTAGCATTAAAATGTTAGGATTTTCTCGTGCCTGATAGAGCAAATGCCTACCCGAGCCAAAACCTATCTCTAAATATGCCTTTTCAAATTTTTGCACATTTTCAAGCAAAGATAAAATATCATTTTCGATGAATTTGTTTTTTTTAAGCAAATGTGTCTTTTTAAGCGCAAAAGCTTCACTAATCACCTCTTTAGCAAAAGCGTTTTTAAACACAAGCAAAGCCTTTTGCACATAGCCAATTTGCGTTGGTTTGCTGTGCTTTTCAGCCTTAATCACAAAAGCCTCATTTTGTTTCACAATTTGCAAGAAAAAGCACTCATCAGCTACCTTTGTAAAAAGCAAGCTTGAGCGTGTATCATGACAAGCCCACAAAAAGCTTACTTCTTCTTGCATAAAAGGCAAAACAAGTGGCTTAACACCTTTGCATTTAAAATTTGGCATTAACCGCCTACCCTTACTCTAGCTGAAGGTTTAGATTCAATGCCATTGCTATCTACGCTAATGACTTCATAAGTATAGCTTTGTCCTTGCACGGCTGTAGTATCTTTAAAAGTTGTTTCGCTAATCTCTTTAAAGATCACATCGCCTCCGCCATATCGTTTAAGTGTATAGCTTACCGCTCTATCATCATTTGGCGTCCAACCAAGATCAATACCATCAGCCACAATAGCTGTTAAAGTGATACTTGGAGCAAGCGGAGCATCAAGGGTTTTACCTTCTACTGAATGCTCTGGCATTGTGCTTTCAAGCCCGTCTTTATCAACGATAGTGATTTTGTATTCTTTTTTCTTGCCTACTTCATTTACCCTATCTTCATAGTTATTACTTTGTGTTCGTGCAAGCTCTGAAAAAGGGAGTAAGCTTGAATTTTTTGCATAAATTTTATAATACGCAAAGTCCTCAAAGTTTGGACTATCCCAAGCTAAAAGTATGCGTCCTGCAAGATCAGTTGTAGCTGATAAATGCGTGATTTGCGGTGGTAAAGCTTTGGTGGTAGAGTTTAGAATTTGACTTGATTCTGAATACACGCCATCAAAGGTTTTAGCAAAAATGCGGTATTGAAAATTTTGATTAGGTTTTAAATCATCATCAATATATTCAGCTTCCAAACGATTTTTAAGTTCCTTTATAGTTTTAAAATTTCCATCTTGCTCTGCCCTTTGTATCTCATAAGCTTGCACTCTAAGATCAGGGTGGGGACGCCAAATGAGCTTGATTTTGTTTGGTAAGCCATTAATAGCTTGCACAAAAGGCAAAGGCTGAAGTCTTGGGCTTGTTTTTACTTCGATTAAAACACCTTCGCTTGAAATTTGCTTAAACTCATTAAAGGTTCTCATCGTATAAAGATAAGTCGTATCAGGCTCAAGCGAGGTATCAACATAATGGGTTTGAAATTTGTTCTTAATCGTTGCAACAAGCTTCATTTCAGGTTCATTTGGCGTGCTTTTATAGAGCAAAAATCCTTGTATATTTTCATTATAAAAAGAATTCCACTCAAAAGCAACGCTACTCATATCGCTGATATGCTTGAGTGTTTGCACGCTTGGCAAATCCTCATTTACGCTCATTTGCTGGTTTTGCATAGTTAAACCGCACGCATTAAATATGAGCGTTAAAAGCAGAGTAAATAGACTCAAATGAAGTTTTTTCATCAAGTTCTCCTTGTGTAAAATGTGTTTGTAAAATTGTATAAAAATCATCATAAATTGGCGCTTTAATACAAAGTTTTTTTTGACTTTTTGGGTGTATAAAATACAAAAAATACGCATGAAGCATCACTCTTTCATACTTTGCTCCCTTAAAGCCGTAAAGCTCATCGCCTAAAATATGACGATTTAAGCTTTCTAAATGAGCTCTTATTTGGTGCGTGCGTCCGCTAAAAAGCTTTGCTGCTATAAGAGCTGGGCTTGTTTTATCTTCTTTGGTAAGCAAATTGATAAAAGCTGATTTTGCACTTTTTGCTCCGTTTAAATTCGCTTTTTGTGGATCAAGGGCTATTTTTTTAAGGCGGTTGTGCGGATTTCTTGCCAATGCTTTTTCTACAAGCATATAATTTTCTTTTAAAGGCAGATCACTCAACGCTAAATACAAACGCCCCATACTTTTATCCAGAAGTTGTTCGCTTAAAGCCTTGTGCGTAGCGTTATTTTTAGCAATAAGTATAGCTCCGCTCGTATCTTTATCAAGCCTATGTACTAAGCCTGCTCGAAGCTCGCCGCCTAGAGTTGAAAGCGTGTAATTTTTAGCCAAAAGATAATCAACTAAAGTTGCTTCTTTTACGCTTAAAGCTGCATGCACGACAAGCTTTGGTGGCTTATTTAAGACGAGTAAATCCTCATCTTCATATAAAACATTTATATCAAAATCAAAGTCAAATTTGCTTTGTTTTGGTGAAGTTTCAAGCTTTTGAATGCTGATTTCATCATTTATTTTAAGCTTAAAAGAAGGCTTAAGCTCAAGACGATCATTGACTTTTACGCCACCATTTTTGATTAAAGCAGCGATTTGATGGCGACTTTGCTGTAAATTTTTACTCAAAAAAATATCAAGTCTTGAAATTTCACTGACTAAAATTTTTTGCATTTTAAAGCGTTTATCCTTTGCAAAGTTAAAATCTTAGCGTATAATACTACAAATTTATTAAGGCTTTTTAAGTGATTAAATTATTTGATAGAAGAATTCTCACTCACTTTGATTTTGTCCAACCTGCTTTGATCTTGCCAATCATCGCCATTTCTTTTATTTTGGTGGCTGAAGTCAGCTCTTTTTTGGCTGAAAAACAGCTCATTTACACTTTAGTAGGCTTTTTGTGCTTTTCGTTTTTTTTCATACTTCCTATTAGAAAGCTTGCATGGCTTATACCTTTGCTGTATTGGATCAATATCTTTTTGCTTTTAAGTGTCGATATTTTTGGCGTTGAAAAACTTGGAGCAAAAAGATGGCTTGAGGTACCATTTACACACTTTACCATACAGCCTTCAGAGCTTCTTAAGCCTTCTTTTATCTTAATGCTTGCTTATCTTATCTACCGCGATCCTCCGCCTAAAAATGGCTATAAGCTCAAAAGCTTTTTAAAGCTTAGCTTTTATATACTTTTGCCTTTTTTTCTCATCGCTGCAGAACCTGACCTTGGCACAGCGACGGTTTTACTTATCGTTGGTTTTGGCACGCTTTTTATCATAGGAGTGAATTATAAAATTTGGTTGAGTATTTTTTTAGTCATCGCCGTATCTTCGCCTATCATTTACACGCATTTTTTAAAGCCATATCAAAAGCAAAGAATTCATGATTTTTTAGCCGAAAAGCCAAGCTATCAAGTCCAGCAATCCATAATCGCTATTGGAAACGGCGGACTTAAGGGCAAAAATAGCGATGAAGCAACCCAAACGCATTTTAAATTCTTGCCTATCTCAACAAGCGATTTTATTTTTGCGTATGCTGTGGAGCGTTTTGGATTTATAGGAGGGGCATTTTTACTTTTACTTTATATGCTCTTAATCTTTCATTTGCTTAGCTTAAATGCTAAATTTAAAGATGATTATTTTACGCGCGTAGCATTAAACTGCGTTGCCTTGTTTATCTTTATCTATACGGCTGTAAATGTTTCTATGACTATAGGTTTTGCCCCTGTTGTTGGCATACCACTGCCCTTTTTCAGTCATGGAGGAAGCTCTTTTACAACCTTTATGGTGTTTTTTGGAATTTTACAGCACCTTATCACTTTTAGGTATTTTGCTTTAGATACTAAAATCGGACTTAAGGGTGCTTGATCGCTTAAAAATCCAACTTGTTTTTATAACGTTTAGTTAAAATTAAGCAAATGTAGAGTATAATTTTTGCTTTCTTACTTTTAAAGGCGGATTTATAGCTCAGTTGGTTAGAGCAACCGGCTCATAACCGGTTGGTCGCAGGTTCGAGTCCTGCTAAATCCACCACCTCTTTTCAATACTCATCAAGGAAATTTTATGCAAAAGACGATTTTATTTGACTTAGATGGCACTTTAATTGACTCTACTTCGGCTATTTTACACGGCTTTCATAAAAGCTTTGAGTATTTTAAGTATGATTTTCATGATGATGAAGCTATCAAAAATATGATAGGCTTGCCTTTAGATGAGATATTTAAAAATTTAGGTATTAAGGTTGAGGATACTCAAAAATACATTCAAGTATATAAAAATGCTTACAAAGAAGTCTATCTTGAACAAACCACACTTTTAGAAAAAGCAAAAGAAGCTCTTGAGCTTGCTTTTTCATTTGCTGATTTAGCAGTAGTTACGACAAAAAGTTCTGTATTTAGTCAAATTTTACTTAAGCATTTAGGCGTGGGGCATTTTTTTAAAGTCATTGTAGGAAGAGATGATGTTATCAAGCCAAAACCAGACGCAGAGCCTATACTTAAGGCTTTAAACTTACTTTGCAAAGAAAAAACAAATGCTTTTATGCTCGGTGATACTCATCTTGACATACAAGCAGCTAAAAACGCTCAAATTGGGTGTATTGCTTTAAGCTGTGGCTATGAAAGCAAAGAAAGTTTGCTTGCCCAAAAGGTTATGGTTAAAGAAAATGCTTATGAAGCGGTGAAATATCTTGAAAAATTATGATAAAGATTAAACATAAAAAGTGGCTCCGGATGCAGGATTCGAACCTGCGACCAAGTGGTTAACAGCCACCTACTCTACCGCTGAGCTAATCCGGAATTTTTAAAATTAAAAGTGTGATTGTAGCAAAATAGCTCTTTTTTGTCAAGACTTTTTTAAAAAAAGCTCTAAATTTAAGCCCTTAATTGTGCTAAAAGTTTTTCACCTTCAAGGCTTAATTTTGCCCCTTTAAAATAAGCCTTACCAAAGGCTATGATTAAAGCGTGAAAAATTTGATAGAGTTCATACAGCTCATAGTCTTTTTTCAAAGCCTTGCAAAGCTTTGCTTGCTCGCTTTCTACCCCACTTTGAAAAAACTCCCTTAGCTCCTCATAGCTTTCAAACTCAAAACCTAGAGCTAGGGCTAAACGTTTAGTATAGCTATCAACGACAAGAAATTCTTGCTTGCAAAGATAATTAAGCACGCTATCAACACTTTCAAAGCCAAGCCCTTTGATATTTAAAAGCCACTCTCTACTGGCTTTTGTTTTGAAATTTTCTAAGCTTTCATACTCATTGATGAGTTTTTCACATAGATTTTTTAAACGTTTTGCCTTGGTATTGTAAAATCCACTTGGCTTAATAAGTCTTGCAAGTTCTTCATTTTCAAGCTCTGCGATTTGTTTTATACTTGAAATTTGAGCGTTTTTAAGGTTGTTTAAGGCTTTTAAGACATTATTCCAATTTGTATTTTGCGTCAAAATCACAGAAATAAGAAGCTCAAAATCACTCAAGCCCCTATTTTCAAGCCAATCAAAGCCCTCATAATCTAAATTCAAATGTATCAAAAAGTCAAAAATCCCAGCCCCATTCATCAAAACTCCTTTTTACGCACTTTGCTTTTTTCTTAAAAATGAAAGCACAGCATCAAGCACATCATCATCGTCCTTACTGCGAGCCTTTATCAGCTCTTTTGTATCATCAAGATAGGTAAATTGTATATTCATCTCAAAACTTGAAATGCTTTTAAAATGCTTTAAGCCTAGAATTTTTATGATGATAAGAGATAAAAACTGCTGGGTATAAGTATCAAGCTTGCCAAAACGATCATTGATTTCACTTTCTATCTCATAGACTTCATTTACACTTTCACACTTGCTTAAACGCCTGTAAAGCTCTAAACGCAAGCGATCTTCATTGATTAGCTCTGGATTTAAAAAGGCATTTACCCCAAGTTTTAAGTCTATTTTTTCTTCATTGAGCACTTCTTTTTTACTTAAGGCATTAATTTCATCTTCAAGCATTTTAAGATAAAGACTCAATCCAATCTGCTCTATATGCCCGCTTTGATCGCTTCCTAATAAATTGCCCCCACCTCGTATCTCAAGATCATGATAAGCAAGCACAGAACCAGCCCCTAAAAAAGAATTGCTCTCTAAAGACACAAGACGTTTTAAGGCTTCTTTGGTGATAGCATTTTTATCCTCAACTAAAAAATAACAATACCCTTGCCTATCGCTCCTTCCTACCCTGCCACGAAGCTGGTGTAAATCAGCCATGCCAAAACGATCAGCATTTTCAACGATGATGGTATTGACATTAGCTAAATCTATGCCGCTTTCTACTATGCTGGTGCAAAGGAGCATATCGTATTTTTTGTTTTCAAACTCAAGCATTTGTTCTTCTTGAATTTTTGAGTCAATTTGTGAATGAAGCACAAGAATTCTTAAACCCTTAAATAGCTCTAAAAGCTCTTTTTTGCGAAGTTCTATACTTGCGATATGATTGTGTATATAAAAAATTTGTCCGCCCCTTCTTAGCTCTCTAGCAATCACTTCTTTAAGCAAGGCTTCATCGTATTCTTTCACATAAGTTCTTACATCAAGCCTTTGCAAAGGCGGAGTTTGAAGGCTTGAATACGACTTGATCTGACTTAAGGCTTGATTTAAACTTCTTGGGATAGGCGTAGCGGACATAGAAAGCACATGGGCATTGTGGCTGAGTTCTTTAAGCTTTTCTTTTTGTTTTACCCCAAATTTATGCTCTTCATCGATGATGACAAGGGCTAGATTTTCACATTTTAAGCTTAAAAGTGCATGCGTACCTATAATCACACAAGGAGTATTTAAATCAAGCTTTTCTTTTATAAGCTTTTTTTCTTTTGTGCTTGTAAAACGATCAAATTTAAAAACTTCTATACCAAAACTTGCAAAGCGTTTGCTTAAGGTTTTATAATGCTGATGTGATAAAAGCGTAGTTGGCACAAAAAAAAGCACACTAAAGCCACTTTTTAAGACCGGTAAAATGGCATTCATCGCCACTTCAGTTTTACCAAAACCAACATCCCCACTGATAAGCCTATCCATAACCCTACCACTTTGAAAATCTTCTAAAATAGCCTCACAAGCCTTAGTCTGATCCTCAGTATAAGTAAAATTTGCACTTGCTACAAATTTAGCCTGCTCTATATAATCAATATGAATTTTTTTAGGCTCGATTAAAGCCCTTTTAGCAGCCAGTATCACAAGTTGTGAAGCGATCGCAAAAAGCTTTTCTTTGAGCTTTTCTTTAAGGCGTAAAAAAGTGCCTTTGCCAAGCTTATCCATACTTGGGACACTTGAGCTTATATATTTATCAATCATATATAAGTTTTCAACAGGAAGTAAAAGCTTGTCATCATTTTGATACAAAAGAGCTACAAATTCTTTTTTTACTCCGCTAATCTTAATCATCTCAAGCCCCAAAAACTTTCCCACACCATAATCTTGATGCACGATAAAATCACCCTTGCTTAGCTCATCGATGATTAAACTTGCTTTTCGCACGCGTTTTTTAGGCGTTTTTTGATTTAAAGAAAGTATGATCTTTTCTTGACTGATAAGATGAAGCCTTAAAGGGCTTATCTGCAAGCTTAAATTTGGAGTTTTTTCTATATTTAAAGCCTTAAAAAGAGCTTCATTTCGTGCTAGTATGAGAATTTCTTTATCCTGATGAAAACTAAAAAAATCCCTTGAATAAGTGCTTTGCAAGTCTTTATAATGCTTAGCATCTTGTAAAACTCTAGCATTAATCTTTTCAAGCTTAGCCTTATCTAGCCCTTCAAATTCTAAGTCTTTAAAGCTTTTTATACTCTTAAAATCAAGCTCTAAATAATCACAAAAATCATCTATACACCAAAAACCAAAAGAATTAAAATCACTAATCAAAGCCGAATTTTCAAATTTTTCAAGCTTGTTTTGCAAATGTTCAAACTCACTTTGAGAAAAATGAGCCAAAAAAGGACAGATGCAAAGCTCTTGAAGTTCATTTTGTATAGATTTTTGAGTATTTATATCAAAATACCGCAGGCTTTCTATTTGCGTGCCAAAAAAAAGTATCCTAAAGGGCTGTTCTTCATTGATAGCAAAAATATCTAAAACCTCGCCACGCCAAGACAGCTCGCCCTTATCTTGCACTATATCTACAAAGTCATAACCAAGTCTGACAAGCTCATCTTTTAAAGCTTTTTCATCAATATGCTCGCCAAGTTTAAGCCTGATATTTTCTAAATGCTTTTTACCGGGTAATTTATGCAAGATAGTATGCAAAGGAGAAATGAGTATTTTTTGAGAACTTTGTTCTTGATGATAGGCATTAAGCACCTTACAAAGCTCAAAAAGCTCTTTTGAAAAAGGGCGTAAATCATCATCTTGCCTTGCTCTAAAATCTGGCAAAACAAAGCTTTTAAAGCCCAAAAATAAAGCAACTTGAGCTAGCTCATCAGCTTCTTTATCATCCTCGCAAAGCAAAAGTTCGCATTTTGGCTTGCTTTGCAAGAACTCGTAAAATTTAGCCTGAATCAAAGCTTATTCTTCGGTTTTTGAAGCAGTATTTTCAATAAGTGTAAGTGTTTCGTCTTTGATCTTGCTATTGCCATTAAACTTACCGCCATTTTCTATAGCAAAGCCCTTTACAGCAATGTTTCCATTGACTAAACCACCCATAAGAATTTCAAGATTGTTGGCATCAAGCTCACCATCAAAAATTCCATTCACAACGACCTTATCAGCATTAAGCTGTCCTTTAACAATCCCTGTTTTACCGATAACAACCACACTTTGTGAGTGGATTACACCGCTGATCTCGCCATCAACATGAAGCATAGAATCAAAGTAAAATTGCCCTTCTATCCTTGCTCCTGCTGAAATTACTGTTGTTTCTGAGACGCTGCTGTTGATATTGCTTTTATTAAAGATTGCCATGGCACTCTCCTTTCTTGATTAAAAAATTTATCCATATTTTTACGATCTAAATTCAAAAAATACAGAGGTTCTAAAGTTTTATTGATAAATCTTACCTCATAATGCAAATGAGGACCAGTTGATGCTCCTGTGTTACCTGTATAGCCGATAAGATCTCCTTTTGAAACAAATTGTCCGGGTTTTACCACATCTTTTCGCGTCATATGAGCGTAGATGGTTTTAAAGCCAAAATTATGCTGTAAAGTTACCATATAACCATAACCATTGCTATTATAGCCTGAAAACTCAACAACTGCATTTGCTGGAGCATAAATTGGCGTGCCAACGGTTGCTCTTAAGTCAATACCAGTGTGAAATTCCTGCCTTTTTAAGATAGGATGATCCCTCCAGCCATAATTACCAGAAATCCCTTTATTTTCTATAGGATAACCATTTGGAATTTGAAGCAAAACACCTAGTTGCTGTTCGTTTGTAAGATTGAGCTTTTCAAGTCTTGCATTTAAAGTCAGATTATTTTCATTACCAAGCCCAAGCTGTTCTTCAAAAATGGCGATTTTATCTTCTATAGCGGCATATTGTTCAGCTTTTTCAGCAAGACTTGCTTGCATTTTTTCGTTATTTATGACTAAATCTTTGCTATTTTGTATCAACTCTTCTCTTTTTGCGTCAAGTTCGCTGACTTTAGAGTCCAGATAATGGATATAAAAAGCACTAAAGATTAAAAAAAGCAAAACAAAAGCGATAAGATAAAAAGCGATTTTCTTAATCACTTGAGAAAGATAAAAATGCTTTGAGCCATTCACATCAGTGATTGTAATGGTAAATTTATTCAGCATACGCTTATGCGGTCTCAAAATGCTCCTTTAAAAAATGCTGCACCAAAACAAAAGAGCCAAAGACAAGATAAGTTCGATCTTTTTCAAGTTTTATGAAATCCTCGCACTTTATATCAAGCTTTAAAGCTACTTCTTTAATATGTTTTGTAGCAAGCTCTCTTTGACTTTCGTATTTGTAAATCATAATTTTATCAATTATAGGCTTAGTAATTCTTAAAATTGCAAAAATATCTTTATCTAAAAAAGAATTATAAATCAAACAAAGCTTTTGTCCTTTAAATTTCTCAAGCAAAGCTCGTGCTGCAAGCTCGTTGTGTCCCACATCAACAAAGATATTTTCACTTATTTGCTCGCACCTGCCTCTTAAATCAAGCTTTTGAAGCTTTTTGATGACATGAAAAGCTTGAGTTTTATTTTGCAATACTCTTAAAGCAGCAAGTGCGAGATTGAGATTGTGTTCTAAAAAAGAAGGGAGTTTGTGCTTTTGTGCGTAAGCTTTGCTTGCTTTAAGTAAATTAGTATCTAAAAGCTCATTTGCATAAAACAGCTTTGCTTTTTTTAAAAGGGCTATTTTTTGACTAAGTTGCAAAACAAGCTCTTCTTGCTCGTTTGCAATCACAGCCTTTTTTGCCATAACTTTAAGCTTTGTTCGAGCAATCATTTCAAGCTTATTGCCTAAAATTTGAGTATGATCAAAACCTATTTTTGTAAAAATACTTAATCTTTTTTCAAACAAAGAAGTGCTGTCAAACTCTCCTCCCAAGCCTGCTTCAAAGATAACAAAATCACATTTTTTAAACACAATCACAGCCAAAAAAGTCGCATACTCAAAATAACTCAAACGTTCTAAATCACTTTGAAAAATTTCACTCAAACGCTCATGAGCCTTTTGCAAGGTTTTATCATCAAGTATTTTTTGATCAAGCCAAAATCTTTCATTAAATTCAAAAATATGCGGACTTGTAAAATGCCCTACTTTAAAGCCAAGCTTATATAAAAGCTGGGCTAAAAAGCGTCCTGTGCTGCCTTTGCCATTTGTGCCTATGATATGAATGATGGGTTTAAGCTTTAAGTCTTTTTTGTATTTGTGATATAAACTAAACGCACGAAAACGATCGATTCGCGTTGAGTATTCTACTTTTTGTTCTAAAAAGGCTTTAAATTTCATTAACTTTCTTTAAAAGTTCATCTAAAAGACTTAAGTGAGGATAGCTTGCCTTATCCATAAAAAAGCTCACTATGCTTGGAATGATGACATCTTGTTTATAAATAAATTTAAAATTCTCAATCTCATTGATATTTTTTTGCATAAAAGGGATAATTTGCTCGTAAGTTTTTGCACGCACGATAAGTAAATACGACTTTTCATCAAGCATCCAAAGCTCGTCGTTTCCGTCGCAATTTTCTTGTAAAATTTTCTTAAATCGTTCTAAAATTTCACTTAAATTACTCACGCCGTATTTTTCCATGATAAAACGATAATTTGAAACACTAAACACGCACAAAGCATAATTTATCTTATATTGTAAAAACACTTCATCAAGCTTGAGTATGTGCTTTTGAAGCGTCCAATTTTCTCTTTGTTTGGTATCACTTGCCTTGTGAAGCTGGGCGTGAATATGTGTGATTTTTTCGTTTAAAGCAAGGAATTTGTTTTTCAAATCATCAAAAGAAACTTTCACGCTGCCATCTTGTTCTTTTTGTAAAGAATTCACAAAAGCAACATTGTTTTGATTGATATTATTAAGCAAATCAATGAGCTGGTTAAGCTTTTGGAGATTTTGATCAAAAAAATTAAGGTTTTGTTGCACGAAGATTAAATCCGTGCTGATTCTTTTATTGACCATTTCTAAAAGTTCATTTTTAAAAGTATCGCTTTTGTCCTGATCAAGAGCAAGGATATAGGGCTTTTCTTTAAGTTTTTGTTCAAATTCAGCAATCTTATCACTATGAAGCAAAGAAGGACGCAAGCACAAAGCAATGAGCTTGGCAAATCTATCATATGATCGAGCCTTAAGCTGAAAAAGAAGTTTTTTAATGATAAGAGTAAAATCATCATTTTTGATACCATATTTTTTAAGCTCTTCTTCAAGTTCGTGATCTTCATAATCTTGCTGCCATTGCTGCCATTTTTTTTCAAGCAAATAAATACTTTCAAGATCCATTGCTTTTGAAATTCGAGCCAAAGTCATAGAAGCTATATCTTTAACCTTTTTATCTTTACTTGCAAGCAAGCTTTTCATGATGATATTTAAAAACTCAAAAAGCTGAGGGGATTTTTCTTTGTTTTGGCGATTAATCTTTGAGATGAGAAAAAAAAGCAATTCATCAATGTTCTTAATATTTTTAAGCTGGATATCATTTTGATGTGCTGGGATTAGCAAAGCTTTAAATTTTTCTACCTTTTCTTTGGTGCCTCCACTCACACCACGTTTTGAAGCAAGTTCTTCAAAAACTTCAGTATAATTTTCTGGCGTAGGTTTTAAGCCTCGTTGCCCGAGCAAAAGCAAGGTTTGCTTTGCAAGCTCGTTGATATTAGTCATTGTGCTGTCCTTTAATCGCAACTATAGAGACAAACTCATCAAACGCCTCGCTTGAAGCAAAACGCATCGCATCAAGCCTTGCTGTATCACTGATAACACTATTTGGCGAGATAGCAAAATCATAACTCCCCTGCGTTTTGATAAGCTCTTCTTTACCATCTTTAAATACAACATTAAATTCAAGATTAAGCTTTGCTTTATATGCGATAACATAGCCATTTTCATCATAGATTATTGGAGTGAAGTCAAGATTTCCTACTCTTACATTGATACTTTCATCAGCTTCTTCTTTAAGGGCTGGGCTTTTGCCAAGCTTATTGATAATCACTTCTCTTAAGGTATCAACGACAAAAACACTATTTTGTGGGTCTTGTGGCGAAATTTCAACGCTAACATACACCTTATCACTAAAGACTTTTTGAGCGACTTTACTTGTTGGCACATAACCACACGCGATAAACAAAAAGCTTATACCCAAAGCAAATAAAGTTTTTATCATTTTATAACCAAATTCACAAGCTTCTTATCAATATAAATTTCTTTGATAAGCTCTTTACCCTCAAGCCATTTTGCCACGTTTTCTTTAGCCTTACTTATAATCTCATCTTTGCTTAAATTTGCTTCTATTTCAAGCTCAGCTCGCTTTTTGCCATTCACACTTACGCCTATATTAAAGCTATCTTTAACAAAAACCTCACTTAAAAGCTCAAGTTTTTTAAAATTTTCACACCCAAAAAGCTCGTTTGAAAGCTCACTTGCTAGGTGAGGAATGATAGGCTCAAGCACATTTAAAAGTATATAAAAGCCTTCAAGCTCTAAATTTTCATTCTTTGCTACACTTAAAGCATTTAAAGCTTCCATACAAGCTGCGATTAGGGTATTAAAAGCAAAATTACTCTCGTATAATTCATTTGATTTTTTCAAAGCCTCATAGACTTTAAGTCTTGCAAGTTTTTCATCCTTGTTTAAGGCGTTTTGATCTATAGCTTTTAAGCTTTTGCCTTTAAGCTTTAAGGCTCTTTCATATAGCCTTGCTAAAAAGCGATATGCTCCATCAACAGCATCAGCATTCCATTCAAGCTCTTTTGCTGGTGGGGCTGCAAAAAGTATAAAAAGTCTTGCTGTATCAGCTCCATATTTGCTAATAATCTCATCTGGATCGATGACATTGCCTTTTGACTTACTCATTTTGGCTCCATCTTTAAGCACCATTCCTTGCGTTAAAAGACGCACAAAAGGTTCATCAGCTCTTAAATACCCCAAATCCCTTAAAGCCTTTTGGAAAAAACGAGCATACAGCAAATGCAAGATAGCATGCTCTATACCGCCTATGTATTGATCTACTCCAAGCCAATAATCCGTGCTTTTTTCATCAAGTGCCTTTTCTTGCCAAGTTTTTTCATCACTTGCAAAACGCGCATAATACCAAGAGCTTTCAAAAAAAGTATCTAAAGTATCACATTCTCTTTGAGCTTCAAGTCCACATTTTGGGCATTTACAATGCTTCCAAGTGGGGTGCTTTTCTAAAGGATTGCCCTCTCCTGTGATACTTACATCATCTGGCAGGGTTATAGGTAAGCTCTCAAGCCTTTCACTGACTAAACCACAGCTTTTACAATGCACCATAGGTATAGGACAACCCCAATACCTCTGCCTTGAAACGCCCCAATCACGAATTTTAAAATTAGTAATTGTTTTGCCTATGCCAAGTTGCTCAAATTTCTTCGCTATCTTTACTCTTGCTTCATTGCATTCTAAGCCTTCAAATTCGCCACTATTAATAAGCTTGCCTTTTTTATCTGTATAAGCCTTGCTTGGATCGTAATTTTCATCATCAATGACTTGTTTTATAGTCAAATCATATTTCTTAGCAAATTCAAAGTCTCTTTCATCATGAGCTGGCACAGCCATAACTGCCCCACTACCATAATCAGCCAAAACAAAATTTGCTACCCAAACTGGAATTTTTGCTCCTGTTAAAGGATGAAGGGCGTAAAGCCCTAAAAAATAGCCTTCTTTGTCATTCATCTGCCTTTCTCTTGGGCTTTGATTTTGTATGGCTTTAATCTTTTGTGTTGTATGTTCATCAAGTAAGTTTTTTTCAAGCAAAGCATTTACTATATTATGTTCTGGAGCCAAAGCCACATAAGAAACACCAAAAAGTGTGTCAGCCCTTGTTGTAAAAACCTCAAAAGAAGAAGCTTCAGCCTTTAAAGCACTTTCATCATCAAGTTTAAAAGCAAACTCAAGCCCATAACTCTTGCCTATCCAATTTTCTTGCATAGTTAAAACCTGAGGACTCCACTTACCCTCAAGCTCCTTAAGTCCAGCTAAAAGCTCATCTGCATAAGCAGTGATTTTTACATAGTATCCAGGCATTTTTTTTTGGATAACCTCATGTCCACAACGCCAGCATTTTCCATCCTCAACCTGTTCATTTGCAAGCACAGTTTTATCATGATCGCACCAATTTACAAGGGCATCTTTTGTGTAAATAAGCCCCTTTTCAAACATTTTGATAAAAAATTCTTGCTCAAATTTGGTATAAAGGGGATCAGAAGTTGCTAGCATACGTTTTCTTGAAAAAGAAAAGCCCAAAGAAAAAAGCTCTTTTTGCATATAAGCTATATTTTCATAAGTCCAAGTTTTAGGGTGAATTTTATGTTTTATAGCAGCATTTTCAGCAGGCATACCAAAGCTATCAAAGCCTATGGGGTGAAGCACATTAAAGCCCATTTTTCTATAGTGTCTTGCAAGCGCATCGCCTATGGTATAATTTCTTACATGCCCCATATGTATGCGTCCGCTTGGATAAGGAAACATAGATAAGATATATTTTTTAGCTAGGCTTAAATCATCTTTTGGCTCAAAAGCCTCACTTTCTTGCCAAAATTGCTGCCATTTTTTTTCTATCACACTTGCTTCATATGCCATTGTTTTTTCTCTCCTTAAACACTGCCTTTTTCATACATGGCACGCATTTTTTCTTTTTCTTGTTTTTTCTTAAGTTTATCTAGTTCTTTTTGTCTATACGCATTAACACTAAATTTAAACCAAAGTAAAGCCGGACTTGCCACAAAAATGGAGCTTAAAGTCCCTACCACAAGCCCTACGATGAGTGCAAGTGAAAAGCCTTCTATCATAGAACCACCAAAAAAGTATAAGATCACAACCGTAGCTAAGGTAAGCCCTGAAGTAAGCACAGTCCTTGAAAGCGTGGCTGAAACACTTTCATTGATAATAGGAGCTAGCTCGCTTTTCTTGCTTGTTTTTATACCCTCTCTTATACGATCAAAAATGATAATAGTATCATTTAAAGAGTATCCAAGCACGGTTAAAACAGCGGCTAGGGTATCTAAATTCACATCTATCTTAAATAAAGAAATAGCTCCTAAAGTGATGATAAGATCATGCACTTCAGTAATGATAGCTGCCATAGCAAAACGCCATTCAAAACGAAAAGCTAAATAAATCAAAATCGTAAGCAAGGACACGCTTACTGCCATAATGCCTTTATTTCTCAGCTCATCGCCCACTTTTGGACCCACTACATCAACGCGTCTGATCTCAAAAGAGCCTGTATCTTTTAAAAGGTTTGTAATTTGTGTATTTAAATCAGTTTTTACATCTTCATGTGAGCCTAAAAAACGTATAGTTACCTCATCATCAGAGCCAAATTCAGTTACACTTAAGTTTTGAAAATCTCCACCAGCCTCAAGTTTAGCCCTAATATCTGCAATGGGCGCTTTTTGTTCGTATTTAAGCTGTATGAGTGTGCCCCCGCTAAAATCAATACCATATTGTAAGCCTCTATCAAATAAAAGCCAAAGTGAGCCAAGCACCAAAAAACCAGATAAAAAATAAGCACCAAAGCGCATACGCATAAAATCATAAATTTTCTTTTCGCTAAAAAACTGCATTATTTTTTTCTCCTATATCCAAACCAAAGCCTTGTATTATTGCTTTTTTCCATTTGCTTCATAAACAAATCAAACATACCATGCGTGCCAATGATAGCTGTAATCATACTGACTAAAATACCTATACCAGTAGTTACGGCAAAGCCTTTAACCGGACCAGTGCCATAAGCGTATAAAGCAATTGAAGTAACTAAAGAAGTGATATTTGAGTCCATGATCGCGCTCATAGCGTGTTTATAGCCATCTTCTACACTTTTTTTGATACTTGCTCCCTCACGCAAAAGCTCTCGTATGCGTTCATTGATAATCACATTTGCATCAACTGCCATACCCACAGTTAAAACCAGTCCAGCCATACCAGGCAGGGTTAAAGTCGCTCCAAAAATCGCCATCACAGCCACAACCACAAGTATATTAGCAATCAAAGCAATATTTGCAAAAACTCCAGCTATACCATAATACACCATCATAAATACCACTATAGCAATACTTGCACCGATTAAAGCTATCATTGACATTTGTATGCTATCACTTCCTAAAGATGGACCTATACTTCTTTGTTCTAAAACCTTAACAGGAGCAAGCAAAGCCCCACTTCTTAAAGCCACAGCCACATCTCTAGCCTCTTCTTGAGTGAAATTTCCGCTAATTTGCCCGCTACCTCCGCCTATACGTTCATTAATCACAGGGGCTGAATAGACTTTATTATCAAGTACTATAGCAAGACGTTTTCCAACACTTTTTTCAGTATAATCAGCAAAGATTCTCGCTCCTTGTGAATTTAAGGTAAAATTGATAATAGGAGCATTTGAATCTTGAGAAAAGCCTACCCTTGCATCAGTTAAGGTTGAGCCATCAAGTACAGGGATAGCTTTTAAGGCGTATTTAATATTTTCATTTTTAGCATCAGCTAAGACAATATCACCATAACTTGCCGCTTCATTTTCGCTCAAAAGATGAGCTTGAGGCATTCTTGCATCATCTACTTCCATGAGTTGTAAATGAGCTGCTGTGGTGATTCGCTCTTTTGCTCTTTGTTCATCCTCGCTTGTCTTAATGCCAGCAAGTTCAACTAAAATCTGATCCTCGCCTTGCTTAGCAACGGTTGGTTCAGCCAAACCAAACTCATCAAGGCGGTTTCGTATGGTTTCAACTGCTTGAAGCAAAGCATAATCAAGGGTTGATTGAATTTCTTCAGCACTTAAGCTTAAGGTGTAGTGCATATTTGCAAAGCTGACATTTAAGCCAGCAATATCCTTTAAAATCGCATCAATTTTAGCCACATCGCCTTCATCATAAAGCTTAAACTCGATACTGGTATCATTTATTTTTATATCATCACTAATGATATTTTGTTTGTTAATCTCATAACTTAAAGCCGAAGCTATACTTTTAATCTTTGATTTTACGGCTTCTTCACTATCCACGCCCAAAAGCAAATAAAGTCCGCCTTGCAAATCAAGCCCTAAATTGATCTTTGCTCCCTTTTGACTTTGCAAAAAAGAAGGCAAGGAAAACGCTATACCAAAAAGCAAAACTGCTACAAAAATAAAAAGTTTATAATTGACTTTTGAATTAGACATCAATTTTCTTTGCTATAAATTCTTTTGAAATTTTTGCAATAGTGTTCTCATCATTAAGCTTAACTTTGATAAAATCATCTTCTGGTTTTATCACTTCGCAGATCAAGCCACCATTTGTGATGATTTTATCGCCTTTTGTAAGCTCTGAAATCATTTGTTTGTGGGCTTTTGCTTGTTTTTGCTGAGGGCGGATAACCAAAAAATAAAAAATCGCAAAAAGCACGAGTAGAGGTAACAATGAAGTTAGCAAAGAGTTTTGTTCCATATTATTTTCCTTTTGTGAAAAAATTAAATCCTAATTCTAGCATTTTAAAAATAATAAAATCCTTTTTTATTGCAATTTTACTTTCAAATTCAATCTACTTATCTTTTTTTGAAAGCTTGGCTCTTGAAATTTTTTCTCCATTTTTGGCTATTTATGGACTTGTTTTGCTTTTGCGATCTGATAAAATTGGCTATTTTTGGACTGGATTTTTTCTTGGAATTTTATGGTTTTTTTGGCTTTCTTTTTCTTCTGTTTATTTTGGATTAAGTTATTTGATCCCTTTTGAAATTCTTGGTATTGGCTTGTTTTATGGGATTTTGTTTCGAATTTGTTTTATACTTAAATTTGACTTTTTGAGGTTGTGTGGGGTATTTTTAATCAGCTTTATCCACCCTTTAGGCTTTGACTGGCTGAATTGGGGCGTTTTAAGCGTATATGGTTTTTTTGAAAGCTCGACAAAAGGCGTGATTTGTATGTTTTTAATCGCGTATTTTTACTATGAAAAATACATTTCAAGGTATTATAAAATCGCCATTATTTTAGCTTTATTTTTTATAGGTATGCAGTATAAGGATACTGAATTTAAAAGCTTAAATGCAAATATTGCTTTGATACAAACACATATCTCTCAAGATCAAAAATACCTCAACGAAAATCAAGCCAATGAAGCAGAAAGGCTCATCAATGAAATATTTCAGGCTATAGAAGCTAAAAAAGAAGTCGTTGTTTTGCCAGAAAGTGCTTTTGCTTTTGAGCTTAAGCAGGCTTTTTCAGGGCTTTATTATGAGCTTTTAAAAGAATTATCTAAAGATATTGTTATCATTACAGGAGCCTTTAATGAAGAAAATAAAGGCTTTTATAATAGCACCTATGTTTTTCAAGATGGCGAGGTAAAAATCCTTAACAAGCATTATCTTGTGCCTTTTGGCGAAGAATTGCCTATCTTTAAAGAATTTGTGCGAACATATCTTTTGCCAGATATGGGCGAGTTTTCAAGGGGCGAAAAGCTTAATCACTATGAACTTTTTGGAGAAAAAATCACAAATGCAATTTGTTATGAAGCCACAAAAGAAGCCTTATACAAAGAAAGCAAGATCATCATCGCCATATCAAACAACGCTTGGTTTGACGGCTTTATAGAACCAAGCTTGCAAAGACTTTTAATCAAATTTTATGCAAGCAAATACGGCGTAAGCGTATATCATGCAACAAATGGAGAAATTACAACCATCATCACACCAAAAAAATCGCTTTTTGCCTATCTTAAAAATGAGCTTTTTGCGTATTTTGATCAGTTTAAAAATATAGAAAAAGTAAAAAATAAAACACCCAAAGATGAAAATTCAAGCAAAAAAGAACCTGTAAAAGACAATGTGCCTGATGATAATAACTTAACTCAAGATAATAATCTTAGCCAAACACAAGAATAAGTCAATGCATTAAATTTTATCATTGAGCTTAAGTCGTTTTAAGCTTTGATCCTTAAAATCAAACTTAAGCTTTTTGTTTGCCAAGTTCTTTTAAAAACTCTTCTAAATTATATTTTGCCCTATAATCTTCGCTTAAAAGATGAATGAGTATATCGCCTAAATCAAGCACACTCCAATCCTCAGAGCTTTCTATACCCAAAAACTGCTCCCCTTTTTCTTTAAGCTTTATTTTAAGCTCATCGATGAGTGAAAGGGCATGCCTTTGCCCTAAAGTGCTTGCAAGCACCACAAAACTTACAAAATAATCCTTATCTCGCATATCAAAAACTTCGATTTGCTCGGCTTTTTTATCATCTAAAATATCCGTAATAGCTTTGATTCTTTCTTGCATTTTTATCCTTTGAGTTTTACTTATAAATTTAGCATAATATTCTTTAACTTCATCTTTTATACCCTCACAAACCTCGCTGACATCTAAAGTATCGCGGATAAATGATGAGGCTATATCAAAATCAATGTCAAGTTTTTTAAATTCCTTTGGTATGGTGATTTTAAGCCTACTTGCAACGACAAATTCAACCATTTTATTTAAGGTATCAAATTCATGCCAAGAGTGCAAACTCGCTAAATGATCAGCCCCTATGATAAGATAAATTTTACTTGGATTAAAACGTTTTTGAAGGTATAAAACACTTTCTATGCTCGGCACGGGTCTTTCTTGCTTGATCTCAAAATCACAAATTTCAACCTTTTCTAAGTTTCCCCATAGTTTTTTCGCCCATAAAAATCTTTGCTCTTTACTTGCCACAAAGCCTTGTTTAAAGGGGTTTATAAAGGTTGGCATAATGATAAGCTTATCTATATCAAGTGTGTTTAAAGCTGCTTTTACCACAGCATCGTGTCCTAAGTGTGGCGGATCAAAACTTCCGCCAAAAAATGCAATTTTCATTAAACTTTTAACCTTTTTTTTGTAGAATTCTAGCATTTTATTTTGCAAAAGGAAATTAAATGGCGATTAAAATTGCGATAAATGGCTTTGGGCGTATTGGAAGGTGTGTTGCGCGTATCGCGTTAAAACGCGATGATGTGGAGCTTGTAGCGATTAATGATACTTCTGATTTGGAGATCACAAAATACCTTTTTAAATATGACAGCGTGCATAGAACCTATGAGGGCGAAGTTTCAAGCCAAGATGATATGCTTATCATTGATGGTAAAAAAATCAAAGTCTTTAAAAGTCGTGATATCAAAGAACTTGACTTTGCAAAATACGGCGCTGATGTCGTGCTTGAATGCACAGGAGCACACTTAACTCAAGAAAAATGTCAAGCTTTTTTAGATCAAGGCATACAAAAAGTGATTATGTCAGCTCCTGCAAAAGATGATACGCCTACTTTTGTAATGGGTGTAAACTCTCATCTTTACAAAGGCGAAAAAATCATCTCAAATGCAAGTTGCACCACTAACTGCTTAGGTCCGGTGTGTAGGGTTTTGCAAGATGAATTTGGCATAGAAAAAGGACTGATGACAACCATACATGCTTATACAAACGGACAAAGCATCATCGATGCAAAGACAAAAGACAAACGCCGAAGCAGAGCAGCAGCACAAAACATTATCCCAACCTCAACAGGAGCGGCAAAGGCTATGAAGCTTATCATGCCAGAGCTTGATGGACGTTTGCACGGACAAAGTATGCGTGTGCCAGTGATTGATGTTTCAAGCGTTGATTTAACCGCGCAATTAGCTAAAAAAACAAGTAAAGAAGAGCTAAATAACGCCTTTAAAAAGGCTGCAGCTTCAAATTTAAAAGGCTTTTTAGCTGTTGATGAAGATGAGAGAGTAAGTTCTGATTTTATAGGTTCAAGTTATGGAGCGATCGTGGCTGCTGATCTTACTCAAGTGATACAAGATGATTTTGTTAAAATCGTGGCTTGGTATGATAATGAATGGGGCTATTCAAGCCGTTTGCTTGATATGGCTGTGTTGGTGATGAAAGGTTAATAATGCAAAGTGCTGATATTATCTCGGTTAAAGAACTTGATTTAAATGGCAAAAAGGTGTTTATCCGCTGTGATTTTAATGTCCCTCAAGATGAGTTTTTAAATATCACTGATGATAGACGCATTCGCTCAGCTATCCCTACGATAAGGTATTGTTTAGATAATGGTTGTAGCGTGATTTTAGCTTCTCATTTAGGGCGTCCAAAAGAAATCAGCACAAAGTATTCGCTTGATCCTGTAGCAAAGAGGCTTGGTAGGCTTTTAAATAAAGAAGTCATCATGGCAAAAGATATTATCGGAGAGGATGCCAAAAGCAAAGCAGCTAATTTAGCAGCTGGTGAAATTTTAATGCTTGAAAATCTACGTTTTGAAAAGGGTGAAACTAAAAATGATGAAAATCTAGCTAAAGAGCTAGCCAGCATGGCTGATGTGTATGTCAATGATGCCTTTGGGGTGTGTCACAGAGCGCATGCTAGTGTTGAAGCGATTACAAATTTCTTTGATGACGAGCATAAGGGTGCAGGCTTTTTGCTCTTAAAAGAGATCAATTTTGCAAACAACCTCTTAAAACACCCAGCTCGCCCTTTTGTAGCTGTGGTAGGTGGCTCAAAAGTAAGTGGCAAGCTTCAAGCCTTGAGAAATCTTATCAACAAAGTCGATAAACTCATCATCGGCGGAGGTATGGCTTTTACTTTCTTAAAAGCTCTTGATTTTGATATAGGTAATTCACTCTTAGAAGAAGAACTTATCGATGAGGCTAAGGCTATCTTAGCAAGAGGTAAAGAACTTGGTGTTAAAATTTACTTACCTGTTGATGTGGCTGTGGCACAACTTTGTTCGAGTGAAGCAAGTATGAGTTATGTGCCAACTCAAGAAATCCCAAGTGGTTTTATGGGGCTTGATATAGGACCAGCCAGTGGCAAGCTCTTTCGCGAGGCTTTAGAAGATGCACAAACTATATGGTGGAACGGACCTATGGGCGTTTTTGAGATTGATAAATTCGCCAAAGGCTCGCTTAAAATGGCACATTTTATAGGCGATAGCCACGCTACTACTATCATAGGTGGAGGCGATACAGCCGATGTTGTGGCGCGATCAGGCGAAGCTGATGAGATGACTTTTATCTCCACAGGCGGAGGAGCAAGCCTTGAACTTATCGAAGGCAAAGAACTTCCCGGAGTTAAGCCTTTACGCGTTAAAGAAGGCGAATTATGATATATGCGGCGAATTTAAAGTGCCATCATTCAAGAGCTTCTTTTGCTTTGTATGCTCAAAAGCTTGATGAAGCTTTAAAAATACATAAAAAAGATGAGATTTTTGTCTTTCCGCCAAGCTCGTGTTTTCATGCAAATATCAAGCATTTTACTCAAGGAGCACAGAACTTTTATCCTTGCGTGCAAGGAGCATTTACCGGCGAGATAGGCAAAGAACAGCTTGATGAATTTGGTATAAACTCTGTTTTGATAGGACATTCAGAGCGAAGAACCTTAGGCGATAATGAAAGCCTCATCAAAGCTAAATTTGACTTTGCAAAAGAGCATGCTTATACGATCATCTTTTGTATAGGAGAAGATTTAGCATGCAAAAAAGCTGGTAAAACAAAGGATTTTTTACACAAGCAGCTTGAAAATATAGATTTAAATTATAAAAAACTCATCATCGCTTATGAACCAATCTACTCCATAGGCACAGGGGTAAGTGCTGAATTTAAAGATATAGAAGAAGTTTTGCTTTTTTTAAGTGGCTTAAGCAAAGCAAAACTTTTGTATGGCGGAAGTGTTAATGAAGAAAATATCAAAGCTATTTTAGATATAAAGCATTGCAACGGAGTTTTAATAGGCTCAGCAAGCTTAAAAGTAGAAAATTTCATCTCTCTTATAAAAGGATAAACAATGTTAATGAAGGGCAAAAAAGGACTTATAGTTGGTGTAGCCAATAACAAATCAATCGCTTATGGTATAGCTAAAGCGTGTGCGGCTCAAGGAGCAGAGCTGGCTTTTACTTACTTAAATGAAGCCTTACAAAAACGTGTCGAACCCATCGCAGCTGAGTTTAACTCAAAGGCTGTGTATGAACTTGATGTGAATAACGAGGAGCATTTAAACGCCCTTGCAAGCAAGATAGAAAAAGACTTTGGTAAGCTGGATTTTGTAGTGCATGCTGTAGCTTATGCTCCAAAAGAGGCTTTAGAAGGTGCTTTTATCAACACCACAAAAGAAGCTTTTAATATAGCTCTTGGCACTTCAGCTTACTCTTTAGTAGCTTTAACGCGCGCGGTGCTTCCTATCTTAAATGATAATGCTTCAGTGCTAACTCTTAGCTATCTTGGTGGGGTAAAATATGTGCCACATTATAATGTCATGGGTGTAGCTAAGGCTGCTCTTGAAAGCTCTGTGCGTTATCTTGCAAGGGATTTAGGTGTAAGGGGCATAAGGGTAAATGCTATCTCAGCAGGACCTATTAAAACCCTTGCAGCAAGCGGTATAGGGGACTTTAGAATGATTTTAAAATATAATGAAATCAACGCTCCATTAAAGAAAAATGTAAGCACTGATGAGGTGGGAAATTCTGCTATGTATTTACTTAGCGACTTAGCAAGCGGGGTAAGTGGAGAAATTCACTATGTTGATGCAGGCTATAATATCATGGGAATGGGCGATGTGTGCGAAGATGAAGAAGGTAAAACCATACTTTGCTGGGACAAGGAAAAATAACAACAATGTTTAATGGGCTTATAAGAGAAATTGCTGAAGTTAAGGCTTATAAGAACAATATTTTAAGCCTTAAAGCCTCTTATAAACCCAAACTTGGCGATAGTATAGCTGTAAATGGAGCATGTTTAAGCGTCATTAAACTAGCACAAGATGGCTTTGATGTCGAGCTTTCAAAGGAAAGTAGAAGCCACCTTGCCCTTGAAAATTATAAAGACAAAGTGCATATAGAACCAGCTCTAAGGCTTAGCGATAGGATAGATGGACACTTAATGCAAGGGCATATCGACTTTATCGCTACCTTAGAAAAAATTGAAAAAATCGAAAATGGAGTGGATTTTTATCTTAAACTTCCAACCAAAGCCATGCCCTTAATGAGCGAAAAAGGGAGCATAGGCGTTGATGGCGTAAGTCTTACCATCAATGAAGTTTTTACAAATTCCATACGCTTAACCATTATCCCTATAAGCTTTAAAGAAACTTTATTTCACAGCTATAAAATAGGACGCAAGATCAATATAGAAAGTGATTTGCTCGCTCGTTATACTTTAAGATGGCTTGAGTGTAAAAATGCAAAAACAGATCAAAAGGAACTTTCTTGGGAACACATAGATCGGATTTCTTTTCTTTACTAGATAATGAAAAAGCTGGGGCTTTTATGGCTTATAATGCTGATTTTATGGGTTTTAGAGCTCAAATTTTAAATAAAAATATTTTCGCACATCACGCACCAACTATAAAAAAATGTGTTTTTATGGAACAAGTGCATTCAAACAAGGTTGAACTTTTTGATGAAAATAAAAGTATTTATACTTGCGATGGTTTAATCACAGATGAAAAAAATATCGCCCTTTGCGTTTTAAGTGCGGATTGTTTGCCTTTGCTTTTATGGCATGAAAAAGGCTATATAGGCGCTTTGCATTCTGGACGAAAGGGCTGTTTTTCAAATATCTTAAATGAAGCCATACAAAAGATGAGAGCAAGCTTTGACACAAATTTAGATTTAGCGCAAATGCACCTTTTTATCGGCGCATCAATTTGCAAGCAAAACTATGAAATAAATGGCGAGGTTTTAGCCGATGCTAAGGCTCATTTCAAAGACTTTGTAGATGAAAATAAGCTTGATTTAAAAGCCTTAGTTAAAGCCCAAGCCAAAAAACTTCATATCGCTTATATCCATGATAGTGGAATTTGCAGTTTTGAAGACAAACGCTTTTTTTCTTACCGACGCGATAAGAGCGAGCAACGTTTTGTAAGCGTAATTTATCTTAAGTGAGTAAAAAATGTATATGCAAAATAAAGACTTAAGGGTGCTTAAGATCATTCAAAAAGCAAGGGAGTTTTCAGACTTTGAGCTTTCAAATGAACAGCTTGTCAGTGATTTAATCAAGACTGAGTTAGCAACTTTAAACATAGAGCAAAAAGAGCAAATCGCTTCTTTTTTAAATGAGCTCATAGAAAGCAAAAACAAAGCTCTACTTAGCAACAAATAAACTTAGCTCAAGACAATTTTACACAAGAAAACAAAGCTCACCAGCTCAGCACAAATTCCGTGCCCTCGCGCAGCTTTGAATGGCATTTTATAGTGATTTTATACTCCTTACAAATATCTTGCACAAGGCTTAAGCCTATGCCAAAACCGCCTTGATCTTTGTTAAAACGAGCATAACGATCAAAAATCTTTTTCACATTCTCTTCATCAATCCCACACCCACTATCTTTGATTGAAAGGGTATTGTCTTTGAGTTTTACTTGTATAAAGCCGCCTTTTTTATTGTATTTAATAGCATTGTTTAAAAGATTATCAAACATTTTATTGATCTTGCTTTTACTCGCCACCAAAAAGTTGTTTGCCTCAAGTTCTACACTTAAATCCAACTTTTTTTGCTCAAAAAAGAGCTTAAAATACTCAAGCCTTTCACTCACAAGCTCTTTCATATCAATCTTTTCTTCTTCATTTGAAATCGTATCTGGAAAAGTATAAAAAATCAAATCCGAATACGTCTGACTTAAGGTTTTTGCAGCAAGTTTCATACGTTTAAATTTAACCTCATCAAGGACATTTTTTTGCTGTTCAAGCCTTTCGATACTAAGCAAAATCACGCTTAAAGGTGTATTAATCTCATGTGTAAAGTCTTTAATAAAGCTATTTAAGGTTTTAATCTTGTTTTCAAGCGGTTTTATAGCAATTTTTACCAAAAAATAAGAAACTAAAGCGATAAGTAAAAAAGAAAACAAAGCACCTGCAAGAACTTTTGATCTAATAAGCACCAAATCCTCCCCCACATCCTCACCCACGACAAAAGTCCTCAAAGCTCCATCTTGTATGCTCTCTCGCTCAAAATCTTCTTTTCTATCATCACCTTTTTGAAGATAATAACTCGTTGAATCCATAGCCGCTATATAAAAGGCTTTGTTTTTATAAATTCCTCTTGTGCGAACGCTTACATTAAGATCTTTTGGGGTAAAATCCAAACTTGAGCAAAGAATTTGCTTTTCATCAAGTATAGCAAATTTAAGACTTGAAACACTGCTTATATCTTTGCATGCTTGAGTAATTGGGGTGTATTTGGAGTTTATCACACTTAAAACTATAGTTCTGTGAGCATCTTTTAAGCCTGAAGTTTTTACATTAACAAGTTCTTCATAAAGCTTTTGATACCACAAAACAAAAAAGATAAGCAAGAAAATGCCTGTTGTTACAAGATAAAGGCTAAGAATTGATCTAATTACCCATTTAGCCTCTGTCATAGCAATACCCTCTGCCGCGTTGGTTGATGATAGAATCCTTACCAAGAATTTTTCTTAAATTTTTCACATAAGCTCTTAAACTCAGCTCGCTTGGCTCTTCATCATAATCCCAAAGCTCTTCAAAAATCTGCTCCACACTCACAAAGCGATTTTTGTGCTTTAAAAGCAAAGACAAAAGCTTGATTTCCTTACTTGGTAAGGTAAGGGCTTTATCATCTTTGTATAAAATTTGAGAAGAAAGAGAGAATTTGTAATTATCACCTAAATCCTCATAATTTTCATTTTTATGAGCAAAAGAACGTTTTAATATACTTTCAACACGCAAAGCAAGTTCAACAAGCTCAAAAGGCTTTTTGATATAATCATCACAACCCGCATCAAAGCCTTCTTTTAAATCACTAGCCGTATTTAAAGAAGTCAGAAAAATGGCTGGCGTGTTTTTGCCTGCTTGTCTGAGTTCTTTAAGCAAAGAAAAACCATCGCCTAAAGGCACTTTAACATCTAAAATCCACAGATCAAAATGCTTTTCATAGGCAAGATTTAAAGCCGCTTCAGCATCATTTACCAAGCTTACTTCATACCCCTCATCAATCAGAAATTCCTCAACAAGCTCGCTAAGATTAATATCATCTTCAAGTAAAAGAATCTTCGCTGCCATTTCTTTACCTTTGTTTATTTTTAAAACATTAAATTTTTATTATATTTTATCGCATAAAAATTAATTTTTATGCTATTTTGTGCTATAATGAAAGGAAAAATTCATACTTTAAGGACAATATTATGCTCCCAAGGTGGGATAATTCTTACAGCGTATATAACGCTAAAGTCGATGAGCAGCACAAAAAGCTTTTCGAGCTTGCAGCTGAAGTTGAGCGAATCTCAGATAGACCTGTAAGCAAAGCAGAGGTAAAAGACTTACTAGCTGGCTTTTTTAACTATATGAAAGAACATTTTCACGATGAAGAAAAATACATGCAAACCATAGGTTTTCCAAACCTTGAACCTCATAAAAAAATTCACAAAGATATCATTCAAATGATGATTGATCTCATCAAAGATATTCGTAGCACAAATGATTTAAAAGAAAAACTCTATGTAGCAGCTAAAAAATGGCTTTTAGAGCATATTTTGTTTGAAGATATGAAAGTCGCTGAATATAGAAAATCCCTTCTTTCTTCAGAAGATGGCAGTGATGTTAGCTTTGAAGCAAATGATGAAGATGACAGCGATACACAAGTGCATAGTTATTTTTATACCTGTGCTTGTGAGGGAAAAATTCACGATGTACCTTTTAGCATTCATCAAAAAATCCAAAAAAATAAAAAGAAATTCAACTGCAAAACTTGCAAACAAGCAATCAAATTTTACAAAACCACTTAAAGGAAAACAATGAAAAAAAAAGAAGTTAAAGCGTGTTATTTTAGACTACCAGCAAAATTAAAACAAAGACTTGATGAGCTTAGCAAAAAAACGCAAAGTCCCAAGTCAAAACTTATCGTAGAAGCTCTTGAAGCTTACCTTGAAAACCATGACAATGATAAAGAAGATTTTTCATTTGCTATTGATGCTTTAGAAGAACTAAAAGATGGAAACTACAACAAGGCAAGTAAGAAAATCGATAAAGCAGTAAAAAAACTACAAAAATAATCAAGCCTCTTCATCGCACTGATCGCACACTCCTTTGGCGATCACGCTTTTAACCTTGCCTTTGATTTTTGGCATTTGAAAATCCGTGATTTTATGACACACATCACAGACAAAATGAGCTTTTGCGCCCAAAGCAAGCTCGTAAAAACTCTTTCTTTCAAGCGTGCTTTTACTCACTATACCCTTTTCTTCAAAAAGCTGGATATTGCGGTAAAATGTGGTTTTATTCGCCTCTAAATGAAAATCATCAAAACTCAAAGGCTCATTGGCATTGGCTAAAATTTCAAGCATTTCAAGTCTTAAATCAGTAAGAGCGATCCCTTGTTCTCTAAGAAGTTCGACTGCGTTCATTATTTTGCTTTCTTTCTATTGATTTTTATATATATTTTAGCAAATTTTTAGCTAAAATTTGCTTTTTTGCAAATCAAATTTTATTTTGCAACTTTAATTTTTAAAAACAACTTATTTTTTAAGTTGCAACTAAGTTGCATTTGTTATAATTCGCTCAACTTTTTGCAAAAAGTATTCAAAAAAAGGAAATTTCAATGAAAAAAATTCTCACAAGCCTCATCTTTGCTTTGCCTCTTTTTGCAAAGCCAATTATTAGCGTTAGTATACCACCACAAAGCTATTTCGTGCAAAAAATAGCAGGAGACAGCGTAGAAATCAATGAAGTCATACCGCCAAATACAGACGAGCATAATTTTGACTTTAAACCCTCAACCATGCAAAAGCTTGAGCAAAGCGATATTTATTTTACCATAGGACTTGAGTTTGAAAAGCCTATGATATATAAATTTAAAGACAGCTTTAAAAATCTTAAGATTATAGACACTAGAAATGACATCAAGCCACTTTACACCACTTTTGAGCATTCTCATCATCAAGAAGGCGAGCATGAAACGCATTTTGAGCATAAGCACGCTCCAGCCGTGTTTAAAGATAGTGAGGTAAAAGATAGGAGTATAAATGATTATCAAGGCGAGTTTTACTCAGTGTATCCGCTCTTGCTTGATGATAGCTTAGATGAGGTGTTTTATCTTAAAGCACTAAACAACAAGCAAAGTAAAGATGAGATTAAAGCTTATTATAAAGAAGGTTATAAAAGCGATATTGATAAGATTATCATCGCTCAAAACACCATAACTTTTTATAAGAAAAATGAAGTTTTAAAAGGCACTTATGCGTATAAGGGCTTTGTAATTTTTACTTATGAAAGTGGCAAAAAAGGCGTGCGTTATCAGTTTGAAAATACTGATACAACAAGCAAAGCCCCTAAATTCGTGCAATTTAGCGATCATCAAATCAATCCAACAAAAAGCAATCATTTTCATATCTTTATGGGCGATTTAAGCTTTGAAGCACTTAACAAAGAAATGCATAACTGGCCTACTTTTTACTCAAGTTTGCTTTCTAAAGAACAAATCATAGAAGATCAAATCGCTCATATCGAGCTAGGAAATGATCCACATATCTGGCTTGATCCGCTTTTAGTAAAAACACAAGCACGCACCATAGCACAGGCTTTAAGCAAAGAGTATCCACACAACAAAGCCCTTTATGAAAAAAATCTAGCTCATTTTGAAAAAGAACTTGATGCCTTAGATAGCAAGATAAAAAGCCTTTTAAAGGATAAAAAAGGCAAGAAATTTATAGTCTATCATCCAAGCTGGGCGTATTTTGCAGCAAGATATGATCTCGTGCAAGTGCCAGTTGAGATTGAAGGAAAAGAGCCAAAACTTAAAGACTTAAAAGCCTTAATAGAACTTGCTAAAAAAGAAAAGATACAAACTATCTTCGTGCAAAAGGGTTTCCCTCAAAACGCAGCAAGGCTTTTAGCTAAAGAATGCGGTGCTGATATAGCAGAGATCGATCATCTTGCAAGAGACTGGGAAAATGAGCTTTTAAACTCAGCTCAAAAACTTGGTGGCATTAAGTAAGAAGTATTGATGAAAAAAATTCTTTTATTTTGCATTTTATTTTTTTCAAGTGAGCTTTTAGCTTGTGCTTTGTGTGCTGCTTATACGCCTAAAACACACATTAGCATTGAGTTTATGCATGAAGATAGCACATTAAAAGGAGCAAAACTTGTGTGGAGTTTTAGCAAGGAATTTAAAACCGTGCTTTTACAAAGCTATGATATGAATTATAATGGAAAATTTGACAAAGAAGAGTTTGAAATCATTGAAGCAGCAATGCTTGATTATCTTAAGCCACGTCATTTTTTAACGCATATTGACACTTATGAAAATAATGCAAAAAAAGAATTACCCTTTCAAGCTAAGTCCTTAGGCTTTAGTGAATATAATGATGAGCTCATATATACATATGAGCTTGATTTTAAGCTTAAACTTGAGCCTTTGAGCGTTTTTTCTTTGCATACTGAAGATAAAGAAGGTTTTTTTGATCTTGCTTTTTTACCTTTTTCACCCATAAAATTTGATGAAAATCTCATCTTGCAAGCCAATGAAAACACTAATGTGATCTTTTTTGAACTTACTTTTTTAAATGCCAAAACACAAAATCATCAAAAAACACTCAATTTAAGCGATGAAAAAGGCTTTTTAGACAGCTTATTACAAAAGGCTAGGGATTTAAATTTTACGCTTTTAAACTTCATCAAAGAAGGCATTAAAGAACAGCAAAGTGTAGCTAGTGTGCTCATTTTTATCCTGCTTTCATTTGGTTATGGCGTATTTCACGCAGCTGCTCCAGGACATTCTAAACTTTTGGCAAGTTCGTATTTTTTAAGCCATAAAAGCTCATATCTTAAAGCACTAAGCTTTGCTTTAAAAGTAGCACTCATTCATATCATCAGTGCTTTTTTGCTCGTAAGCATAGGGCTTTTTATACTCAAAACCTTTGTTACGCGTTTTGCAAGTGAGGCTAGCTTTATCATCACGCAATTTTCAAGTGTGTTAATCATTTTTATAGCCCTAGTTTTACTGAGTAAAAAAATCCTTCATTCAAAGCATGAAAAACACTGCTCTTGTGCAACTTGCACGCATTCAAATAATGCTAAATTAAGCGATTTTAGCGTCATTTTGGCTGCTTCTATTTTGCCTTGTCCTACCATGGTGCTTGTTTTTGTATTAGGCTTTGAATTTAGCTTTTTTTATGCCCTTATAAGTGCTGTTTTTATCGCACTTGGCATGGCTTTGGTTGTGTTTTTTGCCGCAGCTTTTGCGCATAAAATTCATCAAAAAACAAGCCATGAGACTCTAAGAAAAAGCCTTGAATACCTTGCTTTGATCGTTATGATCTTGCTTGGCTTTTTTATCTTTTTTAACGCAAAATCTGGAGTATTTTAATGAAACTTTTTGAACTTTCAAAGCTAAATTATGCTTATGATAAAGAAATGGTGCTTAAAGATATCAATTTAAGCTATGATACAAAGGACTTTTTGGCTATCATTGGACCAAATGGAGGTGGTAAATCAACGCTTATAAAGCTTATCTTAGGACTTTTACCCTGCACTAATTTTAAATTTAAGGCTGTAAAAACAAGTGAGATTGGCTATGTGCCTCAAAACACGCTCGTGAATGAAAATTTCAGCATAAATACACTTGAGCTTGTATTAATGGGACGCATTAATGAAAAAATCTTTGGTTTTTATAGCAAAGAAGATAGAGCCAAAGCCCTAGAAGCTCTTGAAAAAGTTGGTTTAAAAGAGTTTGCATATAAAAATATCAAAGATTTAAGTGGAGGACAAAGACAAAGAGCTTATATAGCAAGGGCTTTGATAAGTTCATGCAAGCTTTTAATTCTTGATGAACCAAGTGCTAGCCTTGATAGCAAAAGTGCTTTAAATATCTTTGAGCTTTTAAGTTCTTTGCACGAGCAAGGCATAGGCATTATCAGCATTTGCCATGATATTAATATAGTGCTTGCCTTTGCAAATAAAATCGCTTATCTTAACAAAGAACTTATCTTGCATGATAATGATAAACACAAAGCAAAGCTGCTTACTCATCTTAAAAGCCACCAGCATTTTTGTGCGGTAGAAATGAGCTTTGATGAATGCTTAAGTTGCGAGCATACACACAAAAGGAGCGAAAATGTTTGATATGTTTGAATTTTCTTTTTTCCAAAATGCTCTTTTAGCCTCTGTTCTTATCAGTTTAGCCTGTGGGATAATTGGCTCTTTAGTGATGATAAATCGCCTTTTTTCAATGGCTGGAGGGATCACTCATGGAGCATTTGGGGGCATAGGTTTGGCGTTTTATTTTTCTTTGCCCTTGCTTTTATGCACCTCAGTTTTTACGCTTTTTTTAGCCTTAATCGTCGCTTTTTTATCCAAACGTTTTCCTCATAGAAGCGATAATTTCATCGCTGTTATTTGGGCATTTGGAATGGCTTTGGGCTTGATTTTGATTGATTTAAGTGCTGGATATAAGAGTGATTTAATGGCGTATTTATTTGGCTCGATTTTAGCCATTTCAAGTGCTGATTTATGGCTTATGTTTGGTGCTAATTGCCTTTTTATAGTGCTTGTGCTTGCTTTTTATCGTCAATTTGTCGCTATAAGTTTTGATCAAGAATTTGCCTTGCTTCGCGGTGTAAATACAAGCTTTTTTTATTATTTGCTTATCTGTATGATCGCTTTTTGTATAGTCATTTGTATGCGTTGTGTGGGATTGATTTTAATCATTGCCTTGCTTAGCATTCCTTGTTTTATTGCTGAATATTTTACTCAAAAACTTTTAAAAATGATGGCTTTAGCCTCACTTTTAAGCTTTATTTTTTGCTTTTTAGGGCTTGTTTTAAGTTTTGTGTTCAATCTTAGCAGCAGTGCAAGTATCATCATGATAGCCTGCCTAGCCTTTGTGCTTGTGTTTGCAGCAAAAAGAAGAAAAAGCTAAACGAGCAAAATATCAAAAATTTACTTCTTTTTCAACACAAAATTCAGGCAGTTTGTTAGATTTTATGATAAAATAAGGCTTTTAAAAACTAAGGTTAAAAAGCTATGCAAGAAAATTCTCGTTTAAAAATTGCGATTCAAAAATCAGGTCGCTTAAGTAAAAACTGCCTTGAGCTTTTAGAGCTCATCGGTGTTAAAGCTCATATCCACGAACAAAGCCTCATCGCTTTTGCGACAAATTTAGAGCTTGACATTTTACGCGTTAGAGATGATGATATACCAGGACTTGTTTTTGATGGAGTGGTTGATCTTGGCATAATAGGGGAAAATGTGCTTGAAGAAAACGCCTTAGAGCGAGCTTTAGCTAAAGAAAGCTGTGAATATACCTTGCTTAAAAAGCTTGATTTTGGGCATTGTCGTTTATCTTTAGCCTTGCCTCAAGATAGCAAATATAAGGGCTTAGAAAGCTTTGAGGGCTTAAGGATAGCAAGCTCATATCCTCAGCTTTTAAAACGTTTTATGCATGAAAAAGGCATAAACTATAAGCACTGCACGCTCACAGGCTCAGTTGAAGTAGCCCCAAGGGCAAATTTAGCAGACGCGATTTGTGATCTAGTCTCAAGTGGGGCGACTTTACAGGCTAATGGACTTAAAGAAGTCGAGGTGATCTACACTTCAAAAGCGTGTTTGATCCAGAAAAAAGAAAGCTTAAGTGAGAAAAATCAAGCCCTAGTGGATAAGCTTTTACTACGAATTCAAGGTGTATTGCAAGCTAGAGAAAGCAAATACATCATGCTTCATGCCCCAAAAGATAAGCTTGAACGCATTATCTCTTTGCTTCCGGGCATTGAAAATCCAACCATCTTGCCCCTTGCTCATGATGAAAAAAAGGTGGCTTTACACATGGTAAGTCAAGAAAATCTCTTTTGGGAAACTATGGAAAGGCTTAAAATGGAAGGTGCAAGCTCGATTTTAGTTTTACCTATAGAAAAAATGCTTAAATGAAAGAAGAAACTATGCAAATTTTACATTTTAACACACTCACTCAAGAAGAACAAAAAAAAGCCCTTAAACGCCCAGCTATAGAGCGTAAAGATGAGCTTTCAAGCTTAGTAAAAGGCATTATTGATGAGGTTAAAACTAAAGGCGATGAAGCTTTGATAGCTCAAGCTTTACGTTTTGATAAGGCTGAAATTTCAAGCATAAAACTTACGCAAGGTGAGATTAACTTAGCTTGTCAAAGAGTAGATGAAAGCCTAAAAAAAGCCATTATCACAGCTTATGAAAATATCAAAAAATTCCACGAAGCTCAAATTTTTAAGCCCCTAGAAATTCAAACGACTGAGGGCGTAAAATGCGAGCTAGTAAGTCGTGCTATAGAAAAAGTTGGACTTTATATACCAGGAGGCTTGGCTCCGCTTTTTTCAACAGCTTTAATGCTAGCCATTCCAGCAAAAATCGCAGGTTGTAAAAAAGTGGTTTTAGCAAGTCCAGCTAAGATTAATGATGCTGTGCTTTTTTGTGCCAAGCTTTGCGAGGTAGATGAAGTGTATCAAATGGGCGGAGCTGGAGCCATAGCCGCACTAGCTTATGGCACGCAAAGTGTAACTAAAGTAGATAAAATTTATGGACCAGGAAATGCCTTTGTAACTGAAGCTAAGGCTCAAGTAAGTGCTGATATAAATGGGGCTGATATAGACATGCAAGCTGGACCAAGCGAGGTTTTAGTCATCGCTGATGAGGCTGCAAATGCTGAGTTTGTGGCTAGTGATTTGCTTTCTCAAGCCGAGCATGGGGCGGATTCTCAAGTGATTTTAGTGTGCTTGAGTGAAAGTTTTGCTCAAAAAGTAAACAAAGAGCTTGCTTTTCAGCTTGAAAACTTAGCGCGAAAAGAGCTTGCTTCAAAGAGTCTAAGCCATTCAAAAATCATCATAGCTAGCGATTTAAACGAAGCAGTAGAAATTTCAAATGCTTATGCTCCAGAGCATTTAATAATCCAAACTCAAGCTCCAAGAAGCTTGCTTGATAAGGTGCAAAATGCTGGTTCAGTCTTTTTAGGTGCCTTTTCTCCTGAATCAATGGGCGATTATGCAAGTGGGACAAATCATGTTTTGCCAACTTATGGGCTAACAAGGACGCATTCAAGCTTGAATTTAAGCGATTTTACTAAAAAAATGACTGTTCAAGAATTAAGCTGCGAGGGCTTTAAAAAGCTTGCAAAAAGCGTTGAGATCATGGCTGAAGCTGAGCATTTGGACGCACATAAAAATGCTGTAAGTTTAAGGCTAAAGACTTTATCATGAGTGCAAAAGTCTTATTTATCGATAGAGATGGCACTATCATTGAAGAGCCAAAAAGTGATTTGCAAGTTGATAGCCTTGAAAAACTTCGCTTTGAAAAAGGCGCTATCCCTGCCTTGCTTAAACTTAAGAATTTTAATTTTAAATTCGTGCTTGTAAGCAATCAAGACGGACTTGGCACAAGTTCTTTTCCCCAAAAAGACTTTGACTTAGCACAAAATAAAATGCTTGATATTTTAAAATCTTGCGGGATTGAGTTTGAGGACATTTTCATTTGTCCGCATTTTGAAAATGAAAATTGTATATGTAGAAAGCCAAAAACCGCTCTTTTAAAGGACTATATCACCCACAATCTTTATGATAAAAATCAAAGCTTTGTCATAGGTGATAGAAAAACTGATATGATTTTAGCTCAAAATCTAGGCATACAAGGCTTACTTTATGAGCCAAAAAAGAATACTTGGGAAGACATTTGCAATACCATCCTAAGCTCTTTTAGAACAGCCTTTGTTCAAAGAAATACTAAAGAAACGCAAATCAGCGTCAAAGTATGCTTAAATGGGGGCAAAAGTCAAATTCAAACAGGAATAGGCTTTTTTGATCATATGCTTGATCAAATAGCAGTGCATGCTGGCATAGCCCTTGAAATTCATTGCAAAGGCGACTTAGAAATAGATGAGCATCACAGCGTTGAAGATGTAGCTCTAGCCCTTGGAGAAGCCCTTAAAAAAGCCATAGGCGATAAGATAGGCATAGCAAGATATGGTTTTTGCTTACCAATGGATGAAAGTTTAGCGCGTTGTGTGTTAGACTTTTCAAATCGCCCTGTTTTAGTCTATAAGGCTAAATTTAAGAAAAAAAAGCTAGGCGAGCTTAGCACTGAAATGATAGAGCATTTTTTCTACTCCCTAAGCTACGCACTTGGCATAAGCTTGCACCTTAAAGTAAAAGGCAAAAACGATCACCACAAAGCCGAAGGACTTTTCAAAGCCTTTGCAAAAGCCCTTAAAATGGCGATAAAAATAGAAAATGAAAGCCTTGCTAGCTCAAAGGGTGTGTTGTGAGTTGCTCAAAGAAAGTCAAAATAATTTTTTACAAAAAAACACATATATGGAAAATTCTTAATAATTTACCAAACATCTACTTTTGCAAGCAAAAAAAGCTTATGCAATACTTTAAAAAAATAGAGTATAATTCAATCTATATAAATGAGGTATACATAAATGAACAAATCAGTAAATCTTGACTTCTTTAATCTGATTGCACAAGAGCAAAATTTTGTTGGATACTTATACGAAATAGATTATGAAAATGCAAAAATACTTACCAATGATTATTACAAAAATCAAGTAAAAGGCATTCCACATGGTTGTTTTTTGATGGCAATTTATCATAACGAAATAAACAACAATAAAGAAGGATTGTTGCTTAGGGTCGTTGGGACAAGCGATATACCTCAAAAGAAAGAAATTGTAGAAAGCATAACAGATAATTATATTTCACAAAAAACATTAGATTCTACATTATCACTAGACTCTTATACAAAAAATTTTTATCAATATAACGGCTTATCTTGTAGAGTTCTTGGAACATTTTTCTATAAAAATAATGAACTTGAATTTGGAACAGATATTGAAAGCTTTCTTAGTTCACATAATTATCAAATTTATAAGCCCAAAAAACAAGAATTGGATTTTATTATAAATCAAAACATGAATATAATAGGAGATAATAGAGAATCTATTGGAACATTACGCTACTCTTCTAGCAATTCCCATGATAAAAATGGGGAATATTCACCTGAATTTTCAGTAAGTATAGATGATCTAATAGCTAAAAAGACAGCATTTTTTGGTATGACAAGAACAGGTAAATCTAATACTATGAAAATTTTTATAAGTGCGATAGAAAAACTAAATTCAAAATCCAAACACAAAATAGGACAAATAATTTTTGATATTAATGGGGAATATACATTTACAAATAAGCAAGATAATGGTTGCATTTATGATAAATTCAAAGATAGGGCAATTAGATATAGCGTTTGTGATAAAAAAGCAGAAAAATATGAAGATGTTGTATCAATTCAATATAACTTTTATAATGACGAAACACTTCAAGAATCCTTTGATTTATTATGTGAAGAGCTGGAACGTGATTATGAAAAAACTCAATACATTAACGACTTTATAAATGTTAGAGATTCTATGTTTAATACTAAAAACACAGATGATGAAGAAAGGCGTGAAAAAATTGATATTTATAAGTGCATCCTGTATAAAGCAAAATTTGAAGCAGATGATGAAATAAAAAAATATTTAAAAGAAAAACTTATCTTTTTTGCAAATAACGAAAGTGCTTTTAGAGCTAAAGGCAAAGATTATGAAGCTTTGTATAATATTTTAATTCCTAGACAAAACAAAACTGCTGGTACTAACCTCACAAGCATTAGTGGAGGTTATAGGGGTGGTGGGTATAAAGCACTTTTTAGTATTAATAAATTTCATTCCTTGCATGGTGGAAGCATTGATTATCGAAAACATATAGATTCTGCATTGCGAGAAGGCAAAATGGTACTTGTTGATTTATCTACAACTCCAACAGAAATACAAAGAAAATATATAGATAGATTGTGTTTTTACATTTTTGAAAATTCAATGACTGAATTTACAAACGGAGAGGATCCAAAATCTATTCAAATGTATTTTGAGGAAGCGCATAATATTTTTCCAAAAGATGATAAGAATCTAAAAAATATTTACAATCGTTTGGCAAAAGAAAGTTCAAAATTAAATATAGGCATAAGTTATTCTACACAAGAAGTTAGTGCTATCGCGCCAAGCATACTTAAAAATACGCAAAATTGGTTTATCTCGCATCTAAATAATAAAAATGAAATGCAGTTGCTCGAAAAATATTATGATTTTTCCGATTTTTCCCAAAGCATTATTAGAAATAATGATATAGGTTTTGTAAGAGCCAAAATTTATTCTAATAATTTTATAATTCCAATTCAAATTAATTTTTTTGAACCTTAAGGAAAACAATGGGTTATTTTAAAGAAAAAGCCTCTAAGGCTAATCATCAGTATATTATAAATAGCGAACTTGTACAAGAATATCTTAAAAAATGCATAAAAGCCAGCGATACTATTCCACAAGCAAAAGATTATGAGAGAATAAGTAGGAAAATATCTTGTATTGAAAATAAGATTGAGACAACAATAAAGCAAGTAGCAATAGTTGATGGTGGCTATACAGAGGTATTGCACAAAGAAGGAGAAATAAGCTATAAATTATGCTATTGCATCATAGGTGTTTTGGTATTAAACATACAAAATATATCAAAAAATAGAAAAACTGTAAATCCAAATGAGCTAGACTCGCTTCAAAATTTAGATAGGTTTGCATGTGTCTTACCGCTTCAAAATATAAAATTAAAAGATATGGACTTTAAACAAAGCATTAGAAAAACTATTTTTAATATTTTTATGGAAAACAAATTAGCATTTGAAAACAAACACAATTCTTATCCTTTGATCCACACACTTAAATGGCTACTTTTTAAAGAATATTCTGATAAGCCAGATGATTTCATAACTTTAATCTGCCCAACTTGCGAAAGACAAAATAAAATAAATAATTTAAACGAGCGAATAAAATGTTTTCATTGTAAAAAATTCTTGTATATAACTGATTGCTTTAAATTGCATGAGCTCATCAATGAAAATGAAAATACTAGCGCAATATGTTCTTATTTTATCAATACGCTTGAAAGCATGGTGATTATTTCAATGTTTTATATTTTGCTTCAAGAAAGAGATAAAAACAAATTATCAGAATGGCTTTTTATCAAAGACGGCTCATTAGCTCTTTTTAATGCTGTGAAAAGCTTTTCTTATAACACTATTCGCCCATTTTTGCAATATTGGTATGAGGAATCAATAAAAGATAATATTAGCTACTTTAATTTCATTGGATTAGAAAAAAATGGAACTTTTACTTGGCATTTAAGGAATGTAATTAATATTATTCCGGCGCAAACGATTGTTTTACCGAACCAAGATTATATTAAGCATTTTATAGCTGACAATACAAATATATATGGAAAAGATACATATTTTGGAATAAAAATGTTTGTAAAAAAAGATAAAAATACATCTTTTGTCTTAGATGTAGCTCTGCCTTTTGGAATCCGTGTAAAATATGAAGACTATATCAAAAATCCTTCATTTGATGACTTTTTATGTTTAAAAGAGATTTTAGAAGTATTATTCCAACTTGAGTGTAATTTATATAAGAATTCTTTTATCCCAACAACAATGATAAATAGATTTGTTTCATTATCAAATATTCCAGGCAAAAAAATTTTAACAATGTTTTCAAAGGCATTGATGAATCATGTTTAAACTAAAAAAATATAATTTAAATCTAATTTTTTTAAAATTTCTTAAAAAATTTCTCACTTTAAGTTTAATTTTAATTATATTTTCTAACAAAACTAAAGAATTATTAAAACTACTTTAATTCCTTTTTATACTTAAATTTAAAAGTCTTTTAAGTTGGTATTTTATTTAAAAAATATTAAAATAATAAGCTTTTTAAAACAAAAGAAACTTACTCTGCTTAAGATTATTTTTAAATTTTAGCTGTATAATCAACTTCGTTATTTTAACTCTTTAAAGCATAAATTTTCATCTTTTCTTTTAAAGAGTTAAAAAATCATTTCTTTAAAATGAAGGATTTTTTTATGGATACAAACACTCTTATTGGACTAAGTAAAAATATCTGGCAGCAAAACTACGATCCTTTTAACAATATCTTCTTAAGTGCGGTAGTTTCGGCTTTGCCTATAGTGTTTTTCTTTGTATGTCTCATCGTTTTTAAGCTTAAGGGCTACACAGCAGCTTTTTTATCTGTAGTGTTGGTAAGCTTGGTAGCAATTTTTGCTTATGATATGCCGATTTTAAAGGTATTTTATAGTCTTGTTTATGGGGTGCTTTTTGGGCTATATCCTATAGGTTGGATCATTATCGCGGCGATTTTTTTATACAAACTTTCAGTAAAATCAGGCTATTTTGACATCTTGCGAGAGTCTATAGTCAAAATCACTCCTGATATGCGTTTGCAAGTGATTTTAATCGCCTTTTGTTTTGGAGCTTTTTTAGAAGGAACCATAGGCTTTGGCGGACCAGTGGCGATCACTGCGGCTTTACTTGTAGGTATGGGTATAAAGCCCATTCAAGCAGCTGCGCTTTGTCTTATCGCCAACCTCCCGCCTGCAACCTTTGGCGCTGTAGGTATCCCTGTAACAGCCCTTGCAAATTTAGTCCAAGTTGATGCGATAAAAATTTCAACCATGTCAGCTATAATGCTTGCACCTTTTTCATTTTGCATTCCTTTTTTGCTCGTGTTTTTACTTAGCGGATTTAAAGGGGTAAAAGAAACCCTACCAGCTTGCTTTGTAGCAGGTTTTAGCTTTATCTTAACAAAGATCATCACAGCTTCTTTTTTAGGACCACAACTTCCAGACATTACCGCCGGAGTTATCTCTATAGCAGCACTTGGCTCTTTTTTAAAGCTGTGGAAACCAAAAAATATTATGCTAAGCGAGGATCAAAACATCACAGCACAAAATTCTCAAATCGCACAAAACTCACTTGATTCTAAGGTGCAAAAAGAAGCATTAAACGCCTCAAAACCTCAAACTATCAGTGTTAAACAAACTTTACTGAGTGGCACACCTTTTGCGATTTTAATCTTTATCATCATCATTTGGACTCAAGACAGCTTTAACGCACTTTTTGCAAATGGTGGAGCGCTAAATTTTTTAACCTTAAGCTTTGATTTTAAAGAACTTAGTGAAATTCAGCAAATCGCTCCCATAGTCAAAGAAACAAAAGCTGTAAAATCACTCTTTGAAATCCCACTTATCAACAGCGTTGGAACGGCGATTTTTCTTGCTGCACTTTGCACTATAGTCATCTTAAAAATCAAAATACACACAGCCATAAGTGCTTTTAGTGAAACTTGCAAGGAAATGTATCTTGCTATCGTTACAATCTGCCTTGTGCTTGCTTTTGCTTATCTTTCTAATTACAGCGGAATTTCAGCAACTTTAGCCCTTGCTCTTTCAAAAACAGGCGAAAGCTTTGTCTTTTTCTCCCCTATCGTTGGCTGGCTTGGGGTTGTGCTTACAGGAAGCGTTACAAGCTCAAATGTGCTTTTTGGCTCCTTGCAACAACTCACCGCCTCGCAACTTGGTATCAATGAAGTGCTTTTACTCTCAGCAAATGCCGTTGGCGGTGCGGCTGGAAAAATGATCTCTTTACAAAGCATAGCTGTAGCTGCTTCTGTGGTGGGACTCATGGGCAAAGAAGCACAAGTGCTTAGGCTTACACTTAAATATTCTCTTATCTTAGCGCTTGGAAGTGGCGTAGTCTGCTTTATGACAGCTTCATTTTTTCCTTGGATAGTGCCTTAAAGACTTGAAAAATACACAAAATTTAAAGCAAGGGTTAAAATAAACAAAATTATAGTGTTTTTCAGCTATAATTTTGTTTTCAAATACAACTCAAGGCAGAAAATGAAACTAGCCATCATTGATACAGCTTGTGCGAATTTAGCTTCTTTAGAATTTGCGCTTCATAGACTTGGCTTTACTTGTGTGATCTCAAGAGATATAAAAGAGCTTGAAAAAGCCGATAAACTCTTTTTACCCGGCGTTGGAACAGCACAAAGTGCTATGCTTCATTTACATCAATTTAAACTTATAGAATTTTTACAAACCACTAAAAAGCCACTTTTAGGCATTTGCTTAGGTATGCAAATCCTTGGGGATTTTAGCGAGGAACTTCATCAAAATACTCTAGGCATTATGCCTTTTAAAACTGAAAAATTTAAACCTAGCACTAACTTTACTTTGCCGCATATGGGCTGGAATGATGTAAAAAGCAAGCACACTCTTTTTAAAGGATTAAATGGGGCATTTTTTTATTTTGTGCATAGTTATTGTGTGGCTGTAGAAGCTGAGACGATCGCAGTTTGTGAATACTCTCAAAACTTTAGTGCAGCTGTAGCAAAGGATAATTTTTATGGCGTGCAGTTTCACCCAGAGCGAAGCGGAGAAGCTGGAGAGCTTTTGCTAAGAAATTTTATCACTTTATAAGTGTTATTATCAAAAAAAGGAAAAATCATGATAACCCAACTCATTCCAGCTTTAGATTTGCTTGATGGCAAGGTGGTTCGCCTTTTTAAAGGGGATTACGCTCAGCAAAAAAGCTATCATTTTGAACCTTTAGAAAAATTTAGACAATATGAAGAAGCAGGAGCAAAATGGCTTCATTTAGTGGATCTGCAAGGCGCAAAAAACCCACAAAATAGACAAATCAAGCTTTTAGAAAAATTAAGCAATGAAGTGGTAGTAAATCTTCAAGTTGGAGGCGGGGTAAGAAATGAAGCAGATATCAAGGCTTTACTTAAAGCAGGAGCAAAACGCGTTGTCATAGGTTCTTTAGCGGTAAAAGATCCAGAATTTACTAGCAAAATGTTAAAAGAATTTGGCGCCGAACAAATCACACTCGCCCTTGATGCCCTGCCAAATGCTGATGGAAGCGATTATTTAATCGCCATTAATGCCTGGCAAGAGCAAAGCGATAAGAGGCTTTTAGAAGCGCTTGATTTTTATGCCGAGCTAGGGCTTAAGCACCTTTTATGCACAGATATCTCAAGGGACGGCACGATGAGTGGGGCAAATGTTGAGCTTTACACTCTCATACATAGGATTTTTCCACAAATTGAAATTCAAGCTTCAGGTGGAGTAAGTAGCCTTGAGGATTTAAGACTTTTAAAGGGCATTTGTAGCGGAGTTATAGTAGGTAAAGCTTTGTTAGATGATAAATTTAGTGTTAAGGAGGCTTTAGCATGCTTACAAAACGCATAATTGCTTGCCTTGATGTAAAAGATGGACGCGTAGTTAAAGGCGTGCAGTTTAAAAACCACCAAGATATGGGCGATATCATAGAGCTTGCAAAGTTTTATTCAAATGAGGGTATAGATGAGCTTGTGTTTTATGATATTGCAGCAAGTGCTAGAAAAGAGCGAATTTCAAGGGCTTGGGTAAGCAAAGTCGCTCAAAATATCAATATCCCATTTTGCGTAGCTGGAGGCATAAAAAGCGAAGAAGATGCAAGGGAGCTTTTAGCTAATGGAGCAGATAAAATTTCTATCAATTCTCCAGCCTTAAATGATCCAAGTCTTATTGAAAGGCTAGCAAAAAGCTTTGGGGTGCAATGCGTAGTAGTAGGCATTGATAGCTTTAAAGATGAAGATGGAAATTTAAAAGTATATCAATACACAGGCGATGAAAGCACAAGCAAGCAAAGTGGTAAAAATACGCTTGAATGGGTAAAAGAGGCTCAGCAACGTGGAGCTGGTGAAATAGTGCTTAATATGATGAATCAAGATGGTATGAAAAAAGGCTATGATCTAGCCCAGCTTAAAGCAGTGCGTGAAATTTGTGCCATTCCTCTTATAGCAAGTGGTGGAGCTGGCGAGGCAAGACATTTTTTAGAAGCTTTTAAGCTTGGTGTTGATGGTTGCTTGGCTGCAAGCATTTTTCATCAAAAAGTCGTTGATATAAAAGAGCTTAAAGCCTATCTAAAGGCTCAAGGCTTAGATATAAGGATATAAATATGCAAGAAGAACTTATCTCACAAATAAATTGGCAAAAGGTAAATAATCTTTTGCCTGTTATCATTCAAGATCATAAAAGTGCTGAAGTGCTTATGCTTGGCTATATGAATGAGGAAGCTTTAAGGCAAAGTTTGAAGCTTAAACGAGTGGTATTTTTCTCACGCACCAAAAATAGACTTTGGCTTAAGGGCGAGGAAAGTGGGAATTTTTTAGATATTATCGAACTTGGGCTTGATTGCGATAATGACACGCTTTTGATCTTGGCTAAACCTTGCGGAGCAACTTGTCATACAGGAAGCATTTCTTGCTTTGAACAAATTTCTAAAAAAGCTGATATGGTCTTTCTAGCAAGACTTGAAAAGCTTATCAACACACGCAAAAATGCTTTAGCTGAAAACTCCTACACAGCAAAACTTTTTCAAAGTGGCACAAAAAGAATAGCCCAAAAAGTCGGTGAAGAAGGTGTAGAAAGTGCCCTAGCAGCTGTAGCTGGCGATAATACAGAACTTTGTAATGAAAGCGCGGATCTGCTCTTTCACCTTAGCGTGCTTTTAGCTGATCAAAATTTAAGCCTAAGCGATGTTATAGCCGTGCTTAAAGAGAGAAATAAAAGCAAATAATCAATCTAAAACAAAAAAACAAAAGGCTCATCGCAAGACAAGCCTTTTGTTTGAATTTGTAAGTTTTTCGCCTCAACCAAATTCTTAATGCTTTTGCATTTTATTCAAAAAGCACAGGAATTTCAGGCACAGCAACATCTACTGGGTAGTCAAGTCCTTTTAAAATCCCATTTTTTCTTAAAGCTAAATTTTTACCAAATTGAGCCTCAAGCAAGTCTTTTCTTACATAGCTTACTTCTATAGTGGTGCTAAAAAATAAGCCTTTACTATACCAAATTTTACCATGATTGTTAAAGTGAAAATGTATGCTTGCAAAGTTTTCATTTAGCTTATGCAAAATTTCTAATTTTTCACTTACGGCGTCGTTTTCTTCTGGATTTAAGCCATGAAATTCAAAAATCACTTGAGAAAAATACTGATTTAACAAATTCATATCAGTGTGCTTAAGCACTTCCCATTCAGCATATTCTATATCAATTTGCAAGATATTATGAGCTTTTTCATCAAGCTTGTTTTGCTCAATAGCATCTTTAAGGGTGATACTTTGTTCATCTTTGCTTGCATTGATAAAGAGTTTGTGAAAACTGATATTTTCGTGAGTATAAGGGGATTGTTCTATGCTTGCGTCATATTCTATGACCTTATAGCCTAAATTCGCCATTTCTAAATCCCAAGGTGAACGCAAAGAAACACCAAGTGATAAGGCTTTATTTATTCTATCATCATTGAGGGGGGGGGGGGGGTTAGCATAACATAACCCCCATCTTCTTTGCCCCCTATTCTACTTAAAGATGAAAGATCAAGCTCTAGCGGACGTAAAGCGGCAAGATAGGATTTGATATTTTCAAAGCACAAGTCGTTGTGATTGATGCGAAGATAATTTCTATCCCTATGCTGAAGGAGTAAAAATAAAAGCTTTTTATGCTCTTCTTGTATATCTTGACTTTCAATGACTTTTGACATTAAGATATTATAATGTAACTCATTTGATAGTTTTAGCCCACTTACAATTTCTTTAAGTAAATTTTCTTGCATACTTAACCTTTCAAAGCCTTAAAATCAGCCACAGCATCAAGTTTTTCCCAAGGATAATCCTTTTGTCCAACTTGCCCACGAGCGGCTACATCAGCATAGCTAAAATGTCCGGCTTTTGGCTTATCAAGCTCAAATTTATTTTTGATCCAATTTGGCGTTAAAGCATAATTTTTCATCACAAATTCGCTTAATTTATTATCATCAACGCCCTCATTTGTCCCCATGCAATCAACACTTACAGAAGTTGGCTCAGCCACACCTATGGCATAACTAAGTTGGACTACACATTTTTTAGCTAGACCTGCTGCGACTATGTTTTTAGCAAGCCATCTTGCTGCGTAAAGTCCGCTTCTATCAACCTTAGTATAATCCTTGCTTGATTGTGCGCCTCCGCCAATTGGCGAGTATCCTCCAAAGCTATCAACGATGAGCTTGCGTCCGGTTAAACCACTATCGTGTAAGGAGGAGTGATTGACATATTTTCCTGTAGGATTGATTAAAATACGCGTTTTTTCTGGGTGAAAAAGCTCTTTTGGTAAATTTGAATCCAAAATAAGCTCCATAATCAAAGCCCTCACCTCATCAATGTGTAAATTCTCTACACTTGGGGCTGAAACAACTATGGTGTGTATGCTTTGAGGCTTGCAGTTTTCAAAATTGCTCTTATTGCCATAGTCTATAGTCACTTGAGTTTTTATATCAACACCAAGCTTGTTTGGATTTGCCTTTGCGTAGTTATATACCTTATCGCAAAGCGCTCTTGCATAAGAAATGGCTGCTGGCATATACTCATCAGCTTCACAACTTGCAAAGCCAAACATTATGCCTTGATCGCCTGCGCCTATTTCTCCACTTTCTTGATCTACACCTTGATTAATATCAGGGCTTTGTTCGTTTAAAAACACAAGGGTTTCTACCTCATCAGGATGTAAGCACTGAGCCTTTGTAAAATAGCCCTTGCCATCATAACCTATCTTAGCAAGCGCATTTTTGACTAAGTCTTCATAATCTTTGAAGCTTAACTTGTGTTTTGACTTGACTTCTCCGCCGATGACAACCTTATTGCCTGCGACAAAGACTTCACTCGCCACTCTTGAGTCTTTGTCATGACTTAAGAGTATATCCACTATAGTATCAGCGATAATGTCCGCACACTTATCAGGGTGTCCTGGACTAACAACTTCAGAAGTGAATAGATACATTGTTTTCCTTTTGGATTTATTTGTCTAAAAGACAAGAGCGATTATAGCGAAAAATTATTCTTTTAAACTTAATTATGAATCTAAGTCTTTGCAAAGCTTTTCAAAGCTTGCATAATACTTCCAAGAAGCAAGGATATGAGGGCAGGCTTTTTTGATGAGTTTTAAGTCTTCATCGAGGAGTTTTTTAAACTCTTTTCTTTGGCTTTCATTGTGTTTTAAAAAGTCTAAAAGCTCTTCTTCTTTAAGTAAGTTTTGCTCTGTTTCATCAACCACTTCTTGCAAAGCTTTGCAAAACTCGCCTAGATAAGCTTTTGTGGCTTTAAAAAGCTCTTTGCTTGCTTTTAAACGCTCAAATTCAGCCTGAGTTGTATAAATTCCCATGTGCTTGTTAAGCTCGCCTTCATAAAATTCATTCATGATATTTATCATATTTTCATGATCAAAAAGCTGGGAAAAGAGTAATACAAGGCTATTTTCTTTGTTGATAGTGCTGTTTTTAGTATTATTTGGCTTTTTAAGGCTAAAAACTTGCTTTATATCTTTTTCATTCACAAAAAGTTTTAGGGGGAATAAATACCTTATATAGCCTTTAAATTCTTTCATTTTAAAAAGTGCTCTTTTGCTTTCATCAGGCTGTGCAAAATCAAATTTCAAGGCTAAATTTTTCATAGTTTCTTCAGCCTTATCAAAATCAAGCTCACTCATATCCATAAAATGAATTTTGGCTAAATTAAAATGAGGCAACAAGGCATGGGCTAAAAAGCTACTATTTCTAAGCTCGTTAAAATTGATATGAAGCTCTGGCTTTTTATGCCTTAAAAACTCCAAATACGCTCTAAAATCAAAACTTAAATCAAACTCAGGCACAAAATTCCTTGCAACCTTGCTCCAATCCCTACCAACGCAGTGTTTAAGCAAGCTTATAGGATCACGCAAAGCATAGATAATATTTGCATTTTGATCAAGCAGGGCAAGAAATTTATCAAAATCCTTGACATTAAGTTCAGAAAGATTTAAGGCTAAATTTTTAAATCCCCCCCCCCCAGCACTTAAATGCATAAAATGAAAGATATATCTTTCATTTGAATCAAAGGGCAACACCCAAGAAGCTGCGCAAAAGACTCCACAGCATTGATTTAAAAACCTCAAAAAAGCCGCCGCTCCACTTCCATGTGGGGAGATATAAATAAATTTATAATGTTTTGGCAAAGGCAAATTTAAATCCCATGCTAGCTGTGCACAATGCCTACTTGAATCAGTATCAACAAAATTAGGATTTAAAAGCGGAGGATAAGCTAAATGAGCGTAATTTTGAGCAAATTCACTTGAGTTAAGCCAAGTGATGATGTGCTCTAAATTCTCAAGCACAAAATTAAAAAAAGCCTCTCTTTGCGAGTTTTTAAGTGCGTTTAAAAGTAAATTTGCCCCTTGAGGACTTAGTCTTTGATGTAAGGTTGTAAGAAGCTCTTGCAAGTTTTACCTTTAAAGTAGATGAAAGGCTTGATTAAAGCTTGAAAGTATGCTTTGCACCTTTTCATCTAGCTTGTTTAACTCAGTATTATCAAGCACTAAATGAGGCTTTGGCTCATCAAATTTTATATCAACGCCGACTACATCTTGCATTTGTCCGCTTAAAGCCTTGCTATAAAGGGCTTTTTTATCGCGTCTTTTAAGCTCTTCAAAATCACATTTTACATACACTTCAAAATAATTTTGCAAATTCTTGCGGTTATGTGCATAAATTTCATTCCACATAGAAATGGCACTGACTACAACTATCATGCCTTGTTTGCTTAAAAAAGAGGCAAAGGCACTTCTTTTTAAAGACACTTCAAGGCGGGATTTTTTATCATAGCCAAAATGCCCCAAAAGCTCTCTTAGCTCATCTCCATCTAAATAAATCACATTTGCTCTATCCTTGCGTAAAGCCTCACAAAGTGCCTGGGCTATGTAGCTTTTTCCACTTCCAGCTAAACCTGTTAGCCAGATAACTGCTCCTTGAGCTAGCATGAAAAGTCCTTTAAGTCAAGTTCTAAATCGCTTTTAAAATCAATCTCACACCAATTGCCCTTTAATTTTACTGCCTTAGCATTATGAAATCTATCGATTAAGCCTTGTAAAAAGCTTGTCATGTAGATATTATTATAACTTTGTCCATCATATAAGGCGTTTTTATCTAAGCTATCAAAAAATTTGATAAAAGAAGGTAAAAAGCCATGTGAAATTTTAAAAAGCCCCATGTATTGAGCCTCAATCTCAGCCAAGCTCTTAGGCTTTTTGCCAAGCTCTTTGATAAACTCTCCTTCAAATTTTAAAGTCTCAGCATCGCTTAAAATATCATCAAACCTTGCTTGCCAGAGTTTTTGCCAGTTTAAATCCACACATATACAAAGCTCGCCAATAGCTTGCTTTAAAGCCTCGATACTATCTTTAAAATACACTATATCAGCATAAGAAATGATTAAGTCCTTTTTTTCATCTATACAGCTTTGTAAAAACTCCCTTGCTGTGAAAAGTGAATGCAGCATATTTGTGCTGGCATAATTTTTATTTTCAAAAAAAGTATTAAGCTTAAATTTTTTGCGGACAAAGTCTTTTAAAACCTCAAATTTATAGCCTCCAACCACAGCTATCTCATCTATGCCAGCTTCTTTTAGGGCTGTAATTTCATACTCAATCAAACTTTTATTTTTATACACAACCATAGTTTTTGGCTTATCTTTAGTTAAGGGCATGAGCCTTGAGCCAAAGCCTGCTGCTAGGATTAATGCTTTCACTTTTTTCCTTTTTTTAAAATCAAGCCTTGTTTAAGCTTTTCTTAAACTCATCTAAAACTTGCATATTTTCAAGTCCGCCAGCTCTTTCTATATGCCACATTGTAGCATAAATATCAAGCTTTTTGTGCTTAAAAGCTTCTATACTCTCATCATCAGCCTTAAACAAAGCTTCTAAATCCTGCCCTAAATGAGAAATACTAAAATTATGGAAAGAATTTACCTCAAAGCTCAGTTTTTCTTGCATATCTTTTACCTCGTGCTTACCTACATGATCTTGACATTGTTTTAAGTTTGAGCCAAAAAAATGTGCGATAAGCTGGGCACCTCTGCAAATGCCTAAAACTGGCTTATTTTTAAGCATACAAGTTTTTAAAAGCTTGTTTTCATAAATATCTCGCCTTTTACAAAGCTCATTTTCATTAAATACGCTTAAATCATTGCCCCCACTTAAGATCACCCCAGCTAAAAAAGGCTCATACAAAGCAAAATCAAGCTCATAGCTTAAAGGCAGGGGTAAAAAGCCTTTTAAATGTGTGTTAAAAAACACTCCCCATTCTAAGCTTAAAGCTTCTCTTAGCTCAAAATAGCTTTCATTTTGCACTAGTCTTTGAGTAATGCCAATAAATTTTAAAGACAAAATATCAACTCGCTTTCACATTCTAAACGCAATTTTTTTGCACTTAAATACTTTTTAAAATTTTCCTCTCCAACGCCTATTACAGCTGGTAAGCCAAGCTCACTTGCTCTAATTGCCATGTGTGAGTTTGCCCCTCCATAACAAGTGATAAAGCCAGCTATATTTTTAGAAAATAAATAATCATAACCTGGATCAGCAGCATAAATTAAAACTATCTTGCCCTCAAGCTCTTTTTCGTGTTCTAAGGCTACAGGAGCGATTATACTTTTTTGAGTGATGAAATTTGGAGCTAAGGTAGGCGTAAAAAAGCTAAAAATTTGCTCCTTATCAGTAATAAGGCTTGGTAATTTTAAAGCTTGAGTCAGCTCAAATTCGGCTTTGTTGATAGAAATTTGACTTAAAAGCCTTTTTTTAGGGCTTTTTGAGTATAAGGAGGAATAGAGATTTAAAAGCTCTTTAATGTCTAAGTGTGCTAAATCTTCTTTATTTATATCATAATGCCTGCCAAGTTCTTCAATGAGTTTTAAGACTAAGGAAAGTAGCTTTGAAAACTCAAATTTAAGCTCTTCTCTGCCTTCAATTGCTGTTTTTAAGAAGGCAAAAAATTCTTTTGCATTGATGATAAGCCCATTTTCTTTAAGCAAAATATCAAGCTCTTTAAGCCTTTTAGCACTGAGTTTAAAGGGCTTTTCTTGATGCATTGGTGCTTTGTTTTGCTTTTCATCAAAATACAGCTCAAAGGCTTCATCATAGCGAGGTGAGAGTATATTATAAGTGCCTGCTCTTAGGTGTCCAAAATGAGCTAAAAAGGCTTCTTTGTTAGAAGAGTTTAGATTGCAACTTGCAAGGCTTAGTTTTTTGCTAATGGTTTGAAGTGAGTTTAAAAACAAGGCTTTTTCCTCCTTGCTTAAAAAGCCTATGGCAACAAGAGAATTAAGCATTTGCATAGCCACAAAAGCAGCCCTTGCTACTCCTGCAAAAGGCAAGGTCCCATACCTCTTGCAATCTTCTATAGCCCAATAAATCTTATCTATGAGTGAAATCTTACTTTTTTCTAGCTCTTTAAAGCTTGTTTGAAGTTTTTTGCATTTTTCTATATCTTTAAGATAAAGCCCATTTTTTGGATCGATGATGGAATTTGTAAGATTTAAGAGGCTAAATTCTATGCGTTTAAGCTCATTTTCGTTAAAGCCTTGTTTTAAAAGTGGGGCAAGTTTCTCACAAAGATTAAAATCATAACTTGAAAAGACGATTTCAAACTCGATCTTATCGTGCATTTGAGGATTTTTTTCAAGCTTAGCAAGATAATAATTAGCAAGCTTATTAGCAATGCTAGCTTCTAAGTCTTTTGGGATAAAAGAATTAAAAGAAAGCCTTACATCTATATAAGCAATGCCTAAAAATGAGTGCATTAAAGGATGAGAGCGTAAATTTTTATAGCCATAATTATCCCTTTGATACGCCCAAATATGATCAGTTATAATCTCTTTATAAAGGCTAAGGGCTAGGCGTTTTGGCTTTAAGCCTATGATTTCAGCTGGATTCCAATCAGGCATAACCCCAAAAATCGCCTTTTTTCCATACACTCCAAGCCTTGAGCTTTGCAAGGACTCAAAACGTTTAGCAAATCTGCTTAAAGCCTCTTTTGGCAAGGCTTTAAAAAGATTGACTTTGTTTTTACTCACCAAAGGACGCACCTGCAAGCAAAAAAGCTCTTCCTTGTCCTTAACATGTGCAAAAGCAAACTCAATATCCAAAAAAGGACTATCAAAAAGCCTTTCAAGCTCTTTAATGAGTGTGATAATCCTTGCTAAACGCTTATCCTTAGGTAAAGCGGCATTTCTATAATGAAAAAAGCTCGTAAGCTCTTTAGCACTGCCATCAGTTATGCTTGCATTTGAACCACTTTTATCATACTGCACGCAAAAATAAGGGCTAAGATTATCCTTATCTACGCTAAAAGCTACCCCACAAAGCTTGATTTGAGTAAGCATGGCTTGAATGAGAATTTCATCATCTTCATGAGGCATAGAAGAGCCTACTTTTTTTAAGGCATCAAGTAAGGCTAGCTCGTCATTTGCTTTAATATTTGCAAGGCTTAAAAAAGCACCTGCATTTGAGCTAGCCTCGCTATCTTCACTTTTTGAAGAACTTCTAATGATAAGAGTATGAGCATGCAAAGACTTGATCTTTTTTAATTCACCTTCTTGATCTTTTTTAAGCTTGCTTAAAGAAGTAATGACACAAGGTAAAACTTGAGCTGATTTTAAAACACTTTGCAAAGCAAGTAAATTCCTTGCCTTGCTTTGAAAGTTTAGTTTTTGCATGCTTTGTTTCATTTATCTTTTCCTTAAATTTAAGCCTATTGCTTTTTTGCACTCCAGCTTCTGGTGGTGTATTTTATCTTAAATTCGCTTGGAAGTTTCTTTTTAAACTCTTCACAAATGGCTTCAAAAAGCTTTTTGCCCTCATTTGTATCTAAGTCCCAGTAAGGATTTTTCACACTTTGCCATGCTAAAATATAATTTTGCAAGCTTTGATGAAAATAAAAATCCTCTTCTAAATACACTATGTTATCAAAAAGCTCTTTGTGTTTTTCTATAAAGCTTCTTTGCTCTTCCCTGCGAACACCTCTTTCATAACTTGGCACAAAATGCGTGATGATAGCTTCAGCTTCTTTTTGCACCTCATCATTTAAGTCCCTATGATTCCACATGCATGAAAAATACGCTCCTTTTTTAAGCACTCTATACGCTTCTTTTAAGGCTAGGTTTCTATCCATGACATTAAAACTGCTCCCAAAGGTAAGCCAGTCAAAGCTTTCATCTTGAAGTCCTGATTCAAGCCCTGTAGCGCGTATCCATTCTATATCTTGTCCCTTCGTCCTATCAATGCCAATTTCTCTCATCGCATCATTTGGCTCAACAGCTACTACTTTGCAGCCTCTTTCAAGCAACATTATACTTAAATTTCCTGTGCCAGCTCCTATGTCAGCTACCCTTAAGGCATTTTGATTTGCTCCTTTTGCTAGGCATAAAAGCATGTCTATGCTCTTTGGTGCGTAGTTTGGGCGGTATTCATAAAATTTAGCGTGCTTGGTATAATCCCAATTTTGTTCAACAAGTTTTTGCATTTTTTCCTCTTTTTTTGCGTGAAAACTCAAGCCTAAAAAGAGAAAAATTTGCTAAAAACTTATCTTATTTATCAGCCTTTCTAGCCGTCCAGGCACGAATTTTATAAGGCACGATAAGTTCATCAAAACAAGAAATTTTTGCCTCAATCATGGCTAAAATTTCTTGCCATCTTTTCTCTCCTGCTTGAGCTTGTATATCATTTACAGAGTGCCAAGCTCCTAAATATCGCTCTTTGCTCCATTTTTCACTATAATCACACTCCATAAAAAAGCAGTCTGTAAAATCCCCAGTTGAAATGAGAACCTCTTCCCATTTTTTAGTGTTTTGCACCCCTGAACTCACACGAGTAAGCTCTGGAACAATATTCTTAATTTCCTTTTCGATCTCATCAAAGACTGAGCCTTCTATGATATGGCGTGGATTGTAGATGATGGAAAGGTAAGCCCCCCCCCAGCACTCTGGCAAACTCTGGCAAGGACTTTTGCGGATCAGTCCAGTGAAAAGAACTTGCCATTATAAGCCAATCAGCTGAATTTGAAGGCAAATTCGTTTGCTCTCCACTGCCTTTTAACCAAGTAATATCAAGCCCCTTAGTATCAAGCTCACCCTCAGCCCTCATCGCATCATTTGGCTCAACAGCACTCACTTTAAGTTTAAAATCCTCACAAAGCATACGCGTAAGTTTACCAGTGCCAGCTCCAACCTCAGCCACTCTAAGCTCGTTTCTTGGCTTTTGCGTGTCATTGATGCAAGCAAGTAATTTTTCAAGCAAAAAAGCACTATAAGCAGGGCGGTTGTGATAATGCTTAGCAACCTGAGTAAAATCCCCTTGTTTCATTCTTTCTCCTTTATTAAAATATAGTATTTTGTTCATTTTTCAAAGCAAAATATAAAAAGCAATTATAGCTTAAATTCATATGTTTTTAAGTTTATTTTTCTATTTTTCCATCTAAATCCTCACACATTTTTTCAAATTCATTATAATACTTCCAAGAAGCGATGATATCAGGGCGAGCTCGCCTAATATCTATTAGCTCTTTTTTTAAATGAAAATAGAGCTCTTTCTTTAAATTTTCTCTATCGTTATAGTATTGTAAAATTTGTTCTTTGCTTATTTGGATGGTTTTTTGCCTTTTTATTTCATTTTTTAAAGCTGGCATAAAACCTTGCAGATATTTTTTAACAGCTTGAAATAGTTTTTTATTCTCTTTAAGGCATTGCCAATCTTCATGATTAATAAAAATCCCACATTCTTTAAAAAGATTATTATTTTCGTGCCACTTCTCATAGTCTGGATAAAGATTTTCGCTCACTTCTTTATTAAATTTGCTTTGAAATTTGATAAGTCTCAAGGCGACAGCAAATTGCACCCCATCTTCTTTTTTCTTTAAACTTTCTAAATTTTCAGGACTTGTCTTACCCTCAAAATAAACATTAGCTATGTCATCATTGTGAGCCAAGATTATACAAGGTAGCATTCCATAACAAGGGGAATTATGCTTGCAAGCAAATTTTTCTTTTGCTTCTAGTCGAGGCTTTGAAAAATTAAAAATACTAGCTAATTTACAAAATGTATCATAACATCTATCTTGTGCTAAATCTTCAATATCAAGATAGTAAATTTTATCTTGCTTAAAATATTTTGTAATGGTATGAAAATAAAAATCACTTAATGCCATTATATGTTGATTGCAAAATCTATCAAGAGTAGGTTCTGATGCCCCATTACAAAAATAGCGAACAGTATCGATGCTCTTTTTGAAAGGAGTGCTTAAATTTATATTAGCAAAAATTTTACCTGAGGTATACTCTCCCATATAAATCCAATCGATGTGATTAATAGCAGAGCCCATTCTTCCAAAAGGATCACGAGTATTGAAAATAATTTTCTTATTCTGATAATGAGCTAAGATGGCACAAATTTTTTCTATGCATTGTTCATATCCGTAGCATATAAAATCAAGTAAATTATAATTTTCTTGGGCATGAAGCAATTTTTCATAAGATTGTTTATAAAAGCTTTCACTATTTTGCCCATTACCAAAGCCATTTACATAACGAATTTTACATTCTGGAAATATAACATAATACATCATGGCATGCCCACTTACTGCTTTCACAATAGCCATAAAATCAAACTTATCAGGCAACCCCAAATTCAACTCCCAAGCAATATCAGCTTCTATATCAGCATAAGATAAACTTTTATTAACAAATAAGTTTTTATTAGTTTTATCCTCATCTCCTACACTCTTTTGTCTTTGTTCTAAATTCTCATTTAAAACATCACAATCAAGCAAAGCAGGATAAGGATGTTTAGTCTCAAGATATTTTTCTTTAAATT